>JAPULC010000259.1 GCA_027295305.1 Gammaproteobacteria bacterium | reverse complement strand
AACGGCGAAGCGGGTCTTGAGCTTGCGCTTCCAGCTCAACCCGATCTCATCCAGCTGGACATCATGCTGCCCACGATCAATGGCTACGCGGTCTGGCGTTTGCTGCGCGATGAGGGAGTGGATATTCCCATCATCATGCTCACCGCTAAGGGTCAGGAGTCTGACATTGTCTTGGGTCTGAACCTCGGCGCTGACGATTATGTAACAAAGCCATTCAGCATGAACGAGCTCCTGGCGCGCATCAAGGCGATGTTGCGTCGCAAGGAACGAGTAAACACCACAGTCTGGCGCTTCGGGGATTTTGAGCTGGATCTGGGCGCACATCGGCTGATGCGCGATAGTCAAGAACTGAACCTGACGCCGAAGGAATTCAAGCTCCTTACGTTCTTCGCGGAGCATGAAGGTCGCGCACTCACTCGCGAAGAGATTCTCCGATCAGTATGGGGTTCCGGCATCTACGTAAACACGCGCAGCGTTGACCGCTGTGTCACGACATTGCGAGAAAAGATCGAGCCCGAGCCCCACAATCCAACCTTGATCCATACGATCCGAGATATTGGCTACCGCTTCGAACCAACCCCGGGAAAGTGCGGCGATACGGACGGCGTTCAAGGATGAGGGGAGCGTGGCCGAGCGGATGGGCTGTCAACTTTACGCTCAACGAAGGACGGGCGGCAAAGGCAACCAAAGAAAAGCACCTCGCCAGAGTGGACCAGAGAGGTGCCTGCGGTTCAAAGCGGGGTTCACACCGCTCTGCATACTCACCCGACAGGATACCAAGAGGGCTGGTGGGTGAGAGAGCCGAGTTGGAGAATGATCGAGTTTCGTTGCGTAACGACGACTTGGCCGTAGACAGGGCTGCCTCATTTCTACGGACACGGCCCCCAGTTGACGAGGAAGGCGAGGAAGTCGGAAGTTCCGAAGTTGCCGAAACCCTGGCTTACGTCTGCCAACTCAACCGACACATGACGGAGCGTGATCCACGCGCGCTCGTGGCTATTCGCCATTCAGAGCAAGTCGACGTCAATCTGTCCGGATGCTCATCCCGTGGTGAATTGCCGAAGCACCGTCTCGACTCGCAGTGATGCGTCAGTGAGTAACCGACTCATGTACGAATTCCTGTCCGGCTCGTTCGGATAGTGCAGACCCGACCCCGCGTCGAGCAGCATGTGCACGAGTTCGACATAGACATCCTGGCGCTCATCGGCACCGCCGGAGTATCGCGATCCATGCACGGCCCAGCCGAGCGGCGAGCTTCCGTGAACAGTCTCGAAGAGGTCCAGCGGCGCGCCAGCCTCAATGAGCACACGCGCATTGGCGGGTTGGCCGAACCATGCTGCCTGGTGCAGCGCTGTGCCGCCGTCGAGCGCCAGCGCGGCAAGATCGGCACCGGATTCGATGAGGAACACCACAGGCTCCGTCTCGTGGCGCCCGGCAAGATCGGCGAGAATCCGATCTTCTTCAGCGTTGCCGGTGCGCGCGAGCCCGGGATGCTCTGCGAGCAGCGCGCGCGCTTCGTCGAGCCGGCCCTCGACAAGGGCCACGGCAAACCGATCAGCGTCGGTCAACTTCGTTTCGGCGCCACGCTCAATGAGGAGTTCGGCCACTTCATTGAACCTCCGTCGAGTGGCGTGCGCGTACGCGGTCTTCCCGCAGGGATTCGTTGCGTCGATGTCGGCACCGTGATCGAGCAGAATCGCCACGGCCTCTCTTCGCCGCCGCCGAGCCGCCACATGCAGCGCAGTCTCCCCGTGATCCCCGCGCGCATTCACGTTGACACCGGCATCCAGCAGCTGGCGCAGCGCGGCATCGCCATCTGATCCGTATTCGAAATCAAGTAGTTCGTGGAGTGTCATACGTGCGCCCGCATTACCCTGGTGGACCTGATGGCGCCGAAGTTGGCCGGCGGCGAGACACCCTCGCATCCACCCAGTGATCGTACGGGGTGTCCCCCGACGCGAGCAACGAGACGATCCACCAGAGCGGGCCGATCGCTGCGATCACGGCCGGCCCCACACCCATACCGGCATTCCTTCGTCGCCCGAGTAAATTGCCTGCTGAGCCAGCGTATGCCCGCACTCCTAGGGAGCAAATTTGATCGCATTGCGCAAGAACGCTCGCGCCAACGACATTGCTCGTGCGAGCGACGAAGCACCGTGAGAGCGAACACGCGCTTGCCCACAGACGCGTGACGCCTTGAGAACTCGCACACCGTGAAGTAAAGCGTGAATGGCAGGGTCATCGCCACGAAGCCAATGGCCTGGGCCATCCAGGACCCGCTCGGCCTGCGGGGTTCGCCGTCCGCTACCAGCATCACGATTGCAAAGACGACGCCAGCCCAAGCGGCGAGGATCAGCCAGTCGACAGCGAACGCCAGGAATCGCCTGAAGGGAGTCGTCCACGTTTCAGTCATGGGGGCTTCCGGATTCAGCCGACATTTGCCATCAGACTCTCGCCCGACTCCACCGCCGAGCTGTCGGAGGACAAGTGTAACGCCGCTCCCGGAATCCCAGTTTGCAGTCGCTTGCTTCTGACCGGAATCGATGGTGACAGGCCGCCCCGGAAGAAGACTCCCGTCCCCGTTTCTTGTCCTGCAAATTCGCAGTCAGTCTCAATCCTTGGGTGCGAACGCCGTATTGAAATTCGAAGTATCAATTCCACTGGGTACGGATCGTCCGGTGGCGTAGTTGTAAAGTAGCGCCTTGAAAACGACATCTGCTGCGCTGTTGAACGCGCAGACAATGATAACGATCGCCACGCCCAGGGTGATGGCGAGGACGATGTTGACCATGTTGTTGCTGGCGATGGCCAACGCAACCAACACCGCGACGACGATCAGGAAAGGCAGCATGATCAGGAATGACAGCAGTCCGAGGGAGAATCTTCCGATCAGGGCTTCGCCCCAGGTACCTTTCAGCGTTTTCAGAGAGAGCTTGATGGCCAAGATCGGCCCCACGCCGTCCATCACCAGCACGGGCACCACGAAGTACGTCAGCGCTGTCCACGCCGTGCCGAGCAATGCCGCGACCCAGTACCCGACTTTTTCGTTCGCGTTCTCGATGATCTTCAGCACCACCCCGATGACCGCCGAGAGCAGCGCCCAACCGACGATTTGGGGAAGTCTTTTGGCGGCCATGGAAAAGCCATAGCCGATGGAGGGGGCCTCACCGCTCACAACTTTCAGGGCACAGGCGGTCAACCCGGCGTTGCAGAACACGATCACGAAGTAGCTGCAAAAGTAAAAGAGAAACAGGATGCCATACATCCAAACCTTGTCGGTCGTCGTAGCCGCAGTGGCGGATTCGCTGTCCATGAACTCCCACCACATTTCCAGCGTCCCGCTCGTCCAGAGGGGGATAAGAAAGCTTGCGGTAACCATTGCCGCAGCGGCGGTGGATACGAGGGGAAAGACGATCAGGCTTTTGTGATCCCACAGGATTCCGTAGCTGATCTTGGCGAATTCCCAGCTTCGACTCAGAGTTGCGAACATATCGTTTGAACCCCTTCTTTGAACCGATATTTTCCATCCGAGCTTCGCCCGGCTTCACGGCCGAACTTCCCGAACACGAGTGTAACGCTCTCCCCTCGGAAACCCAAGTTCCAGTTGTTTGCTTCTGACCGGAATCGACGGTGACAGGCCGAGTCTTGCCCCAAGACGGCGGCCTGGAGACCCTCTCGGGCCGTTTGGGCGGCGGCAGCAACAGATTGACGTTGCGGACCGCTCGTCGTTTGTTGCGTTGGTGAGCGGGTCGCACTTGTCCTATCGCCGCTGCCTTGGGCGACGGCGCGACGACCTCGGCCAGTCGTTACATGACGAATCAGGCGT
>JAPULC010000258.1 GCA_027295305.1 Gammaproteobacteria bacterium | reverse complement strand
ATCTCTTCCCGCGAGAGCCCGAGAATGTCACCCAGGACCTCGAAGTTGTGTTGCCCAAGGTCCGGCGCCGGATCCACCCTGGGTCCAGGCCCGGGATGGAACTGCCACGGGAGCCCGGGCAGCCTCATCTCTTTATCCTGGTTCGACGTGTGGGTGGTGAAGAAACCGCGCGCGTCCAGATGCGGGTCGTTGAAAACGTCGACACCGTTCATCGACGGGCCGGCTGGAACACCCGCGGCTTGCAGCCCCTCAACGACCTCGTTGGCCGAGAGATTGCGCGTCCAGGTGCTGATCACATCGTCCAACGTTTCGGCATTTGCCTGGCGGCCCTCGAGGGTCACGAACTTCGCATCGTCGGCGAGCTCGGGCTGATCAATCGCATGGCAGAAAGACTGCCATTGCTCATCGCTCGTCACGGCGATTGCAACCCACCGGTCATCGCCTTTACACGGGTACAAACCATGTGGCGCATATAAGGGGTCGCCGTTGCCGAGCGGGCCTTGTACGCGCTCGTTCATGGCAAAGTCCATCAGCGCCTCGGGCAGCATCGTGCAAATGACCTCGGCCATGGCAAAGTCCACGTACTGACCCACGCCGGTCAGCGTCCGGTCGTGCAGTGCGCTGGTGATGAGGAATGCCTGAAGCATTCCGGTGGCGGGGTCCGTCCAGACTCCGCCGGGGAGTGGGCGGCCGTCAGGGTTGCCGGTGAGGCTGCTCCATCCCGTAAAGCACTGTATCAACGTCCCGTACGCCACATGGTCGCGGTCCGGGCCCGTGTGCCCCAGCCCGGAAGACGAGACCATGATCAGGTCCGGGTTTAATTCGCTCAGCACCTCGTAGCCAAGCCCCAGACGTTCGAACACACCGGTGGCGAAGTTCTCGATGACCACGTCGCTCACCGATGCGAGTTGCTTCGCTAGCTCCAAACCGCGAGGCGTGCTGAGATTCAAAGTGATCCCGCTTTTGGACTGATTCAGGAGATGGAAATTCGCACCTCCCCCGCGACGGGTCGGGTCCGGGCGGCGGTGGCTTTCCACTTTGATGACCTGGGCCCCCATGTTGGCGAGGATGCGCGTGCAGGTGGGCCCTGCGATCACCCAGCTGAAGTCCAGAACACGCACACCAGCGAGAGGAAGGAAGTCGTCGCCCCGTGGCAGAGCTTTCTGGTGTGGGAGCGGCTTCAGCCGGGGGCGCCTCAGCCGCGAACGATGGGTTTCGCGGGCTGCCGCATTCGCGGCTAAAGCCGCTCCCACACCAGAGTTCTCAGATCCAGCGTTTCCGACACTACGACGGAGCTGCCCCAGCACCTCGTCGTTGTGCTGACCCAAGGTAGGCGCAGGGCTGCTCGCTTCGAGGTGCGTGTTCGAAAGGGTGTAAGGGAATCCCGCGTAGGGCAGTGTTCCGGCAATGGGGTGATCGATCTCTCGGAAGAAGCCGCGGCTCTGAAGCTGACGCGAGCGAAACAGATCCGCTGCGGTGTTCACCGGAAATGCCGGGACATGTGCCGCTTGAGATCTGCGATAAAGATCCTCCTTGGTTTGACGCGTCGTCCACTCGATGAGCAAGGGTTCGAGTTCCGACCAATTCTCCAGCCGCGACTGCCGAGTGCCGAACCGCTCGTCCGCCCCCCAATCCGGATCCCCCATCAGCTCGAGCCACGCCGCCCACTGGTGGTCTTCCCGAGGCGATATGGCGACAAAACCATCGCTCGTAGGCAGGACTGCGACCAGCGATGAAGACCGGTTGTCATTGCGTCGACGCGACACCGGACCGCGACCGAACGCAGCGCTGGACACCGCGCCTTGCGGCATCATGACCATCGATTCCTGCGCGGACAGGTCGACATGCGTTCCCTTCCCCGTCTTGCCACGCAAGGCCACCGCCATCATGGTTGCCGTGGCGGCGCTCAGCCCGGTGATGAACTCCGCCTGGTGGCCGCCGGCCCGCAACGGCGGCTCGCGTGTGGGGTCGTCCACACCACCCAGCACCCCAGGGGCGTAGCCACTCATGTGAAAGGTGATCAAGTCCGTGGCGAGATAATCCCTATGCGGTCCCGTCATCCCGAAAGGCGTAACCGAGGTGACCACGAGTCGCGGATTACGCGCACTCAACACTTCGTACCCGAGACCCAGCTCGGCCAATCTGCCCGGCGCGTTGTTCTCGACGAAGATGTCGGCGTCGTCCAGGAGCCGCAGCAGAAGCTCGCGTCCCTTCTCGGTGTTCAAATCCAAGATGACGCCGCGTTTGCTGGTGTTGAGCGCGAGGAACAGACCGCTCTTTTCAGGGTGAGACACGTCGCCCGGAAAGGGGCCAACGCTTCGCGCAATGTCTCCTGCCGGATCCTCGACCTTGATCACCGATGCGCCGAGATCGCCCAGGAGCTTTGTGCAAAAAGGTGCAGAAATGTAATGCCCGTACTCGACGACCTTGAGATCCGAAAGAAGTCCCGTCGTCATCGATCTCGAACGCTCAACGACCCTTGAATTCGGGGTCACGCTTTTCCAGGAAAGCCTTGCGCCCCTCCTCCCTGTCTTGCGTCTGTCCGGCGAAAGCCTGGGCGACGGCCTGGTAGTCGAAGGTCGTATCGAGGTCCTTACCCCATCCTTTATAGATGGCGGCTTTGGTCAAACCAATGGATTGCGTGGGTCCGCCGGCCAGTTGCTCGGCGAACGTCATCGTCGCTTCCTCCAATTGCTCGTCGGGTACAACCTGATTCACCAGCCCCAGACGCTCTGCTCGATCTGCATCGATGGGCTCGCCCGTGAACGCCATCTCCAAGGTCACGCCCAGGCCGACATGGTAATGGAGCTGATTGACACCCGTGGCCATGCCCCGCTTTACGAAGGGTATCGCGAACTTCGCGGTCTCGGAGGCGACGCGTATATCGGTGCCCATGGCCAGGTTGAACCCGGCGCCGTACGCGTGTCCGCGAATGCTTCCGACGATGGGTTTCGGCAGCCGGCGCATGGCTTGGACCGCTACGGTCCAGCGATTCTCGCCATGCACATAGTTCTTTACCCCATCCGGACCTTGTGGCCGCTCGAAGCCCGGCGTCTCCATGCCGTGCAGGTCATCGCCTGCGCAAAAGGAGCGGCCTGCGGCGCCAAGCACGATGCAGCGAATCTCCCCGTCGGCTTCACACTGCGCGAGCGCATCCAGCAGCTCGTGGCCCAGTCGGACATTGACGGCGTTGAGCCGCTCGGGCCGGTTGAGCGTGATCTTGCCCACGCGGCCAATCTTTTCGAACAGGATGGTCTCGTAGTCTGTCATTAGCCCTCTCCCTACTGCCCCGGCAATGCCTCGGCGTCCACCAGCACCGCCACCAGCAACGCGGGCTCCTCTCCGTGATTCACCCAGCCGTGATTGGTGCCGCGCTGAATCAGCACGTCGAACGGCTTCATGTGCACCTCGCCTTCGTCCAGCAACATGGTGACCTCGCCCTTCAGCAGCACGATGTAATCTACCGTCCTCGTGCGATGCATGGATGGATGGCGCGACGTGTCCGGCCGAATGCGCTGCGCTTGCGCACGCGCTTCTTCACTCAGACCTGCCAACCGTTCTTGAAACGCCCTTTCGCGTTCTTCCACGCTCGGGTTTGCGCTTTCGGGCCCAACCTCGAAGAACCGAAACACGGAGCCATTGGGGTCTGGCTCGAGAATGACATCCCGTTCGGCCGCCGCATCTTGGGGCCCGGCATTGTCCGCGGGCATCTGCCCCGTGTTCCACATCTCGAAGAGGTTGCCGCGCTCCTTCCCCGGCGGCCCATCGCTCACGACGATGGATTTCCCGTCGTCATTGTGCCCCGTCACGATTCGTCGATACGTCATTGGTGCTCCCCTGTTTTC
>JAPULC010000257.1 GCA_027295305.1 Gammaproteobacteria bacterium | reverse complement strand
GACTTCAATGGAGTCGTCGAGGTGGTCAACTACGAGAAAAGTCGGTTGAGGGTGTCGGTGACTATCTTTGGTCGATCCACGCCGGTGGAGCTGGATTTCTCCCAGGTGGAGAAGGGCTGAGCGAAGAGCGACTCGCCGGCTCGAGGAGTGACAAATGGCAAAGAAGGTCGAAGCGTACATCAAGCTGCAGGTGCCGGCGGGACAGGCCAATCCAAGTCCGCCGGTAGGTCCGGCGCTTGGGCAGCACGGCGTCAACATCATGGAATTCTGCAAGGCGTTCAATGCGCACACCCAGAACCAGGAAGCTGGGATGCCCATTCCTGCGGTGATCACGGTCTATGCCGATCGCAGTTTTTCCTTTATTACCAAGACGCCACCGGCGTCGGTATTGCTTCGCAAAGCCGCAGGAATCGCCAAGGGCAGCGGCACCCCGAACACCGAAAAGGTGGGCAGGGTGACGCGGGCGCAACTCGAAGAGATTGCGAAGCTGAAAGATCCGGACCTCACCGCCGCCGACATGGATGCGGCCGTACGCACCATTGCGGGCAGCGCGCGAAGTGCCGGTATTGAAGTGGAGGGCGTCCGAGGTGGCTAAATCATCCAAACGTATGCGAGCCATTCAAGAGAAGCTCGACCCCGCCCGGGCCTACCCCATCGAGGAGGCAGTGGACGTGCTGAGCGGGCTCGGCAGTAAGAACTTCACCGAGTCCTTCGATGTCTCGGTGAACCTCGGTGTCGACCCCCGTAAATCGGACCAGGCGGTGCGTGGCGCAACGCTGCTGCCTCACGGGACGGGCAAGGAAGTGCGCGTGGCTGTCTTTGCCCAGGGCGAACAGGCCGATGTTGCTCGCGCGGCAGGGGCCGATGTCGTCGGATTGGACGATCTGGCGGAAAGCATCAAGGGCGGCGAGATCAACTTCGACGTGGCCATCGCGACGCCCGACGCGATGCGGGTGGTGGGGCAACTCGGCCGCGTTCTCGGCCCACGAGGTCTGATGCCGAATCCGCGCACAGGGACCGTGACGCCGGACGTCGAGACTGCAGTGAAAAACGCCAAGGCGGGACAGATTCAGTTTCGTACCGACCGTGCGGGAATCGTTCACGGTTGCGTTGGCAGGATCGGGTTCGAGTCGACCCAGATCCGCGAGAACGTCACGGCCCTGATCACCGACTTGCGCAAGCTCAAGCCTGCGTCTGCCAAGGGCGTCTACATCAAGCGAGTGACCTTGTCGACCACCATGGGGGGCAGCGTCGCTATCGACCAATCCTCCCTCGAGCATCGCGAATAGCGAGCAACGAGTATCGAAGCTTGCGGAGAAAGACTTTGAAGGCTGGAGATTTAGAAAATCTTCAGGATCGTCGAAGACCGCATGGGGGCGAGAGCCTTTGTGCGGCCCTGCGCAGGACGGTGAGTGTCCTTGACTGAGTTACTGGACCTCGCCGCAACTGAAGGGGCCTCGGTCCCTCGCGGAGGTCGGTCCTGGGACCGGCCAATATGGGTAAGTGTTTTGAGGAGAACGGACGAGTGCCATTGAAGCTCGAAGACAAACAGGCAATCGTAGCCGAGGTCGGCGAGGTGGCTTCCAAGGCGCAATCTGCGGTCCTCGCGGACTATCGTGGTATGAGCGTGGCGCAGATGACCGATCTGCGAGCCAAGGCACGCGAGGCAGGTGTCTACCTGAAGGTGGTGCGCAACACGCTTGTACGCCGCGCGGTAGACGGCACCGATTTCGAATGCGTGAAGCCGATTTTGGTCGGTCCTACGCTGCTCGCATTTGCACGGGAAGAGCCTGGTGACGCGGCGCGTCTCATCAAAGATTACGCATCTCACAACGACGCACTCGAGGTCAAGGGCGTTGCGATCAGTGGTCGGCTGTTACCGGCTGATCAGATTGATCGTGTGGTGAATCTTCCGACTAAGGAAGAAGCCATTGCCCAGCTCATGGGTGCCATGCAGGCGCCAGTAGCGAAGTTCGCGCAGACGTTGAACGAGATACCGTCGAAGTTCGTTCGGATCCTGAACGAAATTCCCGGCAAGTTCGTTCGGACGCTGATGGCGGTTCGCCAGCAAAAAGAGGAGTGATGTCGCAGCCCCGGCATTTTCCGCTTTTCCGGAAGCTCAGCTGCAGGAAAAGCAAGGAAAATGGAGGAGAACTAGTTAGGACTCAAGTCAGGAGAATCATCGAAAAATGGCGCTTTCTAAAGACGATGTGCTGAATGCAGTTGCCGAGATGAGTGTTCTCGATCTGGTCGAGCTCATCAAGGATATGGAAGAGAAGTTTGGCGTGACCGCGACGGCCGCGATGGCTGCACCCGCAGCTGTGGCTGCACCGGCCGAAGGCGAGGCCGCCGCTGAGGAGCAGACCGAGTTCGATGTGGTGCTCGCTTCGTTCGGCGAAAAGAAGGTCAATGTCATCAAAGCCGTACGCACGATTACGGGCCTGGGGCTCAAGGAAGCAAAGGCTCTGGTCGACGGTGCGCCCGGTCCGGTCAAGGAAGGGGTAGGCAAAGACGAAGCCGAGGAAATTCGGAAACAGCTGGAAGAAGCCGGCGCGACAGTGGAACTCAACTGAGTTTGTCGACGCTTGAATTCGAGGCTGGAACGAGGCTGGTGGCGGCCCCGAGCGTACGGCGCTCGCGGGCAGTGTGCGCGAGTGCACGAGCCGCCGGCCTTTTGGCGTTGAAGCGAACTCAACCTTTGGCCGCAAGGCCATAACCTGGAGACAGGAATGATCTACTCGTTTACGGAAAAGAAACGTATCCGCAAGGAGTTTGGCAAGCTGCCCGGCGTCATGGACACGCCGTATCTTCTGCAGATACAGCTGGATTCCTACAGCAAGTACTTGCAGGCGGATGCAGATCCTGCGGGGCGGCAAGATGAGGGACTCCACAAATCATTCAAATCCGTATTCCCCATCGTGAGCTACTCCGGCAATGCTGCGCTGGAATATGTGAGCTACGAGCTCGGAGAGCCCGCGTACGACGTCAAGGAGTGCCACCTCAGAAGCGTCACGTACGCGGTGCCGCTGCGCGTGAAGGTGCGCCTGATCATCTACGACAAGGAATCGTCCAACAAGGCGATCAAGGATATCAAGGAGCAGGAAGTCTATATGGGCGAGATTCCGCTCATGACCGGGAACGGGACTTTCGTGATCAATGGAACCGAACGCGTCATCGTCTCGCAGCTCCACCGGTCCCCTGGCGTATTCTTCGACCACGATCGGGGCAAGACGCATTCTTCGGGCAAGCTGCTCTACCAGAGTCGGGTGATTCCTTATCGTGGCTCGTGGCTCGATTTCGAATTCGATCCGAAAGACGCGGTGTTCGTCCGAATCGACCGTCGCCGGAAGCTCGCCGCGACGGTATTGCTGCGCGCGCTCGAAATAACCACCGAGGAGATCCTCGAACTCTTCTTCGATTTCAACAAATTCCATGTCAAGCGCGATGGCTTCTCGCTCGATCTCGTTGCCGACCGCATGCGCGGCGAGGTGGCTTCGTTTGAGATCAAGGACAGAAAGGGCGAAGTGCTGGTAGAGGTCGGCCAACGCGTGACCGCGCGTCATGTGCGTCAGATGGAGCGCTCGGGGATGAAGCGCCTGGATGTTCCCCGGGAATATCTCCTCGACCACGTGCTTGCCAGGGATCTGGTGCATCCAGAGACCGGAGAGGTGATCTGTGAATGCAACGCACCAATCTCCGATGAGGTTCTCGACAATATCGTGGAGGCCGGCCTCAAGGAGATCTCGACGATCTACACGAACGATCTCGACTGTGGGTCGTACATTTCGGACACGTTGCGCGTGGATCCCACGA
The DNA here is from genome assembly GCA_027295305.1 of Gammaproteobacteria bacterium. Taxonomy (GTDB): domain Bacteria; phylum Pseudomonadota; class Gammaproteobacteria; order Pseudomonadales; family Azotimanducaceae; genus JAPULC01. The sequence goes on along the minus strand of JAPULC010000257.1, from coordinate 7,377 downwards.
GCAATCGCATGGAGGCGTTGGTAGAGATCTATCGCATGATGCGTCCGGGCGAGCCTCCCACCAAGGAGGCGGCGGAGAATCTGTTCAACAATCTGTTCTTCTCGCCGGAGCGCTACGACCTCACCGCGGTCGGGCGCATGAAGTTCAACCGGCGCCTCGGGCGCGATGAGATCACCGGCGAGGGTGTCCTTTCGAAACAGGACATCATCGATGTGCTGCGCACGCTGATCGAAATTCGAAATGGCAAGGGCAGCGTCGACGACATCGACCATCTCGGTAACCGCCGGGTGCGCTCGGTGGGTGAGATGGCCGAAAACGCCTTTCGCGTCGGTCTGATCCGCGTGGAGCGCGCGGTGAAGGAGCGGCTGTCCCTCGCCGAGTCCGAGGGATTGATGCCGCAGGACATGATCAACGCGAAGCCGGTCGGGGCAGCGGTCAAGGAGTTCTTCGGCTCGAGCCAGCTGTCCCAGTTCATGGATCAGATCAATCCGCTCTCGGACGTATCGCACAAACGCCGCGTGTCCGCGTTGGGACCGGGTGGGCTCACCCGGGAGCGTGCCGGGTTCGAGGTGCGCGACGTGCATCCGACCCACTATGGACGCGTGTGCCCCATCGAGACGCCTGAAGGGCCGAACATAGGGCTCATCAATTCGCTTGCGACGTATTCGCGAGCCAATGAGTACGGTTTTCTCGAGACCCCCTATCGCAAGGTCGTCGACGGCGACGTCACCGATGACATCGAATATCTCTCGGCGATCGACGATGCGGAATACGTGATAGCCCAGGCCAGTGCGCCGCTGGATAAGAAAAATCGTTTCATCGAGGAGTTGGTGGAGGTTCGACACCAAAACGAATTCACCCGCACGGCACCCGAGAACATCAACTACATGGACGTCTCCCCGAAGCAGGTGGTATCGGTGGCAGCGTCGCTCATTCCCTTCCTCGAGCACGACGACGCGAACCGCGCACTCATGGGTTCCAACATGCAGCGCCAAGCGGTGCCGACGCTGAAGGCCGAGAAGCCTCTCGTGGGTACTGGGATGGAGCGCAACGTTGCGCGCGACTCCGGGGTCTGTGTCCTCGCGGAGCGCGCAGGCACAGTGGACAGTGTCGATGCGGGCCGCATCGTGGTGCGCGTGGTCGACGAGGAGACCGTTGCCGGCGAGGCCGGTGTCGACATCTACAACCTGACGAAATATCAGCGTTCGAATCAGAACACCTGCATCAACCAGCGACCACTGGTGCATAAAGGAGACAAGATTCACGGCGCTGACATTCTCGCGGACGGCCCATCCATCGACATGGGAGAGTTGGCGCTCGGTCAGAACATGCGCATCGCTTTCATGCCGTGGAACGGCTACAACTTCGAGGATTCGATCCTCGTCTCCGAGCGGGTCGTGCAGGAAGATCGATTCACCAGCATTCACATACAGGAACTGTCCTGTGTCGGGCGCGATACGAAGCTCGGGCCCGAGGAGATTACCTGCGACATCCCCAATGTCGGTGAGAGTGCTCTCGCGAAGCTCGACGAGTCCGGCATCGTCTACATCGGCGCCGAGGTCAACGCGGGTGACATCCTCGTTGGCAAGGTGACGCCGAAGGGCGAAACCCAGCTCACCCCCGAGGAGAAGTTGCTTCGCGCGATTTTCGGCGAGAAAGCCTCCGACGTGAAGGACACGTCGCTCAGGGTGCCGCAGGGAGTTCAGGGCACCGTCATCGACGTGCAGGTCATGACTCGCGATGGCGTCGAGAAGGACCAGCGCGCGAAGGACATCGAGCGTGCAGAGCTCGCTCGTGTGAAGAAGGACCTCGATGACGAGTACCGCATCATCGAAGCTGCAACGTACGAACGTCTTGGGCGCGCATTGAGAGGAAACAAGGCTGCGAGCGGCCCGAGATTGACTAAGGCTGGAACCATCACCGAGGAATATCTCGCGAGTCTCTTTGGCGATGATTGGTTCAAGATCCGGATGTCCGACGATGCGTTGAATGCACAGCTCGAGGCCGCGGAAGCGCAGCTGAGTGAGCGCAAACGACAGATCGAGGACAAGTACGAGGACAAGCGCAGGAAGCTCGAGAGCGGTGACGAGATGGCGCCGGGAATGTTGAAGATCGTCAAGGTCTATCTTGCCATCAAGCGACGAATACAGCCGGGTGACAAGATGGCGGGACGCCACGGTAACAAGGGCGTCATCTCTGTGATCATGCCGGTGGAAGACATGCCCTTCGACAGCGACGGAGTCCCGGTAGACATTGTCCTCAACCCCCTCGGCGTACCGTCGCGAATGAACGTCGGCCAGGTGCTCGAGACACACCTTGGATGGGCCGTCAAAGGGCTTGGCGAGAAGATCGGCGAGCTCCTGGATGCGGGGCGCAAGGTCGCCGAGGTGCGCAAATTTATCAACAAGGTCTACAACGAGACGGGTGAGGGGAAGGAAACCGACCTCAAGTCTCTCACCGACGACGAGGTGATGGAGCTTGCGGAGAACCTGCGCGACGGGGTTCCGATTTCCACCCCGGTGTTCGATGGTGCCTCGGAGCAAGAGATCAAGGCGATGCTCGATCTCGCGGGGTTACCCGTGAGTGGTCAGACGACTCTCTACGATGGTCGGACCGGCGATGCCTTCGATCGTCCCGTGACGGTGGGCTACATGTACATGATGAAGCTCAATCACCTGGTGGACGACAAGATGCACGCGCGCTCCACCGGCTCGTACAGCCTGGTCACGCAGCAGCCGCTGGGTGGCAAGGCGCAATTCGGTGGCCAGCGCTTCGGCGAGATGGAGGTGTGGGCGCTCGAGGCTTACGGAGCGGCCTATACATTGCAGGAGATGCTCACCGTCAAGTCCGACGACGTGGCAGGTCGCACCAAGATGTACAAGAACATCGTCGACGGCGACTATCGCATGGAGCCTGGGATGCCGGAGTCGTTCAATGTTCTCATTAAGGAGATCCGCTCTCTCGCCATCGACATCGAACTCGAGAGCGAATAAGGCCCAAACGGAGGAGACAACTTGAAAGACTTACTCAATCTTCTGAAAGTGCAGGGCCAGGTTGACGAGTTCGATTCGCTTCGAATCGGCTTGGCCTCACCGGAGATGATCCGGTCGTGGTCATTCGGGGAGGTCAAGAAGCCCGAGACCATCAACTACCGGACATTCAAGCCAGAACGTGATGGCCTGTTTTGTGCGCGTATCTTCGGCCCCATCAAGGACTACGAGTGCTTGTGCGGCAAGTACAAGCGGCTGAAGCACCGCGGCGTGATCTGCGAGAAGTGTGGCGTCGAGGTGACGCTCACGAAGGTCAGGCGTGAGCGTATGGGCCACATCGAGCTTGCGAGCCCGGTGGCCCACATCTGGTTCCTGAAGTCGTTGCCTTCGCGCATCGGTCTCATGCTCGACATGACCCTCAGGGACATCGAGCGGGTGCTCTACTTCGAGTCCTATCTGATCATCGATCCGGGGCTCACCGATCTCGAGATGGGTCAGCTTCTCACCGACGAGGAATACTACCAGCAACTCGAAGCGCACGGCGATGAGTTCACCGCCAAGATGGGTGCCGAGGCCGTCCAGGAGCTATTGGTCGGTCTGGATCTTCCGGGGGAGATCGCGCGCCTGCGAGAGGAAATTCCGGCGACCAACTCCGAGACGAAGATCAAGAAGCTGTCCAAGCGGCTGAAGCTGATGGAAGCCTTCGTCTCTTCGGGCAATCGTCCGGAGTGGATGATTCTCAGAGTGCTTCCGGTCTTGCCGCCGGATCTGCGACCCTTGGTGCCGCTGGATGGCGGTCGTTTCGCGACCTCGGATCTCAACGATCTCTATCGTCGCGTCATCAATCGCAACAATCGTTTGAAGCGGCTGCTCGATCTCTCGGCTCCGGACATCATCGTTCGCAACGAGAAGCGCATGCTTCAGGAAGCCGTGGATGCGCTGCTCGACAACGGTCGTCGTGGGCGCGCCATTACAGGCTCCAACAAGCGACCGCTGAAGTCACTGGCGGACATGATCAAGGGCAAGCAGGGACGATTTCGCCAGAACCTGCTCGGCAAGCGCGTGGATTATTCGGGACGTTCGGTCATCGTTGTGGGTCCGACGCTGCGGCTCCACCAATGCGGTCTGCCGAAGAAGATGGCGCTCGAGCTTTTCAAGCCTTTCATCTTCGGCAAGTTGGAAGCGCGTGGTCTCGCCACGACCATCAAAGCCGCCAAGAAGATGGTGGAGCGCGAGACTGCGGAGGTCTGGGACATTCTGGCGGAGGTCATCCGCGAGCATCCGGTGCTTTTGAATCGCGCGCCCACGCTCCATCGCTTGGGTATTCAGGCCTTCGAGCCGGTGCTGATCGAAGGCAAGGCGATTCAGCTCCATCCTCTGGTCTGCACCGCGTACAACGCCGACTTCGATGGCGACCAGATGGCCGTGCACGTCCCGCTCACCCTCGAGGCACAGCTCGAGTCGCGGGCGTTGATGATGTCTACGAACAACATCCTGTCCCCGGCGAGCGGTGATCCCATCATCGTTCCCTCTCAGGATGTCGTGCTGGGGCTCTACTACATGACGCGCGAGAAGATCAACGCGCGCGGCGAGGGCATGGTGTTCGCGGATCTGCGCGAGGTGAGCAGGGCTTATCGCAGTGGCAATGTGGAACTCCACGCACGAGTGAAGGCGCGCATTACCGAAGAGGTGGAGGTCGATGGGCAGTGGGTGAAGCAAACCACCATCTACGACACCACCGTCGGCCGCGCGCTCATCTATGAGATCGTGCCGAAGGAGCTTCCGTTCGAGGTCGTCAACCGACCGCTGACCAAGAAGGCCATCTCTGCGCTGTTGAACGACTGCTATCGCAACGTCGGGCTGAAGGAGACGGTGATTTTCGCAGACCAGCTGATGTATGCGGGCTTCGAGTATTCCACCCGGTCCGGGGCCTCCATCGGCGTGAACGACTTCGTGATTCCCGGTGACAAGCCGCGGATCATCGGCGAGGCGGAAGCCGAGGTGAAGGAAATCGAGCAGCAGTATGCCTCGGGTCTGGTGACGCAGGGTGAGAAATACAACAAGGTCGTGGACATCTGGACACGCGCCAACGAGCTCGTCGCCAAGTCCATGATGCAAGGACTGTCCAAGGAGCGGGTGGTTGACCGTGAAGGTGTGGAGGTCGTTCAGGACTCCTTCAACTCCGTCTACATCTACTCCGACTCCGGCGCCAGAGGCTCGCCGGCTCAAATCCGTCAGCTCGCGGGAATGCGCGGGCTGATGACCAAGCCGGACGGAAGCATCATCGAGACGCCCATTACCGCAAATTTCCGCGAGGGCCTGTCGGTAAACCAGTACTTCATCTCCACCCACGGTGCGCGCAAGGGACTCGCCGATACGGCACTGAAGACAGCCAACTCGGGATATCTCACCCGACGGCTGGTGGATGTGTCCCAGGATCTCGTGGTGACCGACGTCGACTGCGGGACCCAGAACGGGCTCGAGCTTGCCGCGATCATCGAAGGGGGTGACGTGGTGGAGGCTTTGGGAGCACGGGTGCTCGGGCGCGTGGTGGCCGAGGACGTCATTGGTCCGGACGGAAAAGTTCGAATCGAGGCCGGCACCATGCTGGACGAGGCCTGGGTGGATCAGCTCGAGGACATTGGCGTGGATCAGATGCGGGTACGCTCGCCCATCACGTGCAGCACGCGCTACGGAGTCTGCGCCATGTGTTACGGGCGTGATCTGGCGCGTGGACATCTGGTGAATGTCGGCGAAGCAGTCGGTGTGATCGCTGCACAGTCGATTGGCGAACCGGGTACCCAGCTCACCATGCGGACCTTCCACATTGGTGGCGCCGCTTCGCGCGCCACGGCCGTGGACAACATCCAAGTGAAACACGGCGGACATGTGCGCTTTCACAACCTGAAGACGGTGGAGCGCGGATCCGGCGAGCTGATAGCGGTGTCGCGTTCCGGTGAGGTGGCCGTTGCCGATGACCAGGGGCGCGACCGCGAGCGATACAAGCTGCCGTACGGATCGGTGCTGACGGTGGCCGACGGCGACATCGTGGAACCGGGGCGCATGATTGCTCAGTGGGATCCCCACACCCACCCCATCATCACCGAGGTCGCAGGGCAAGTGGTCTTCGAGGAGATGGAAGAGGGTTTGTCTATCAATCGCCAAACCGATGAGCTGACGGGCCTCACGAACATCACGGTGCTCGACCCGAAGGATCGGCCGAGTGCGGGCAAGGATCTCAGACCCGCCGTGCGCCTGGTGGACAAGAAGGGCAAGGAGCTCTACCTCGCGGGCACCGAAGTGCCGGCCCACTATTTCCTGCCCTTCAACGCCATCCTCAACCTCGAGAACGAGGACGAGCTCAGCGTAGGCGACGTCATCGCCCGGATTCCCCAGGAAGGGTCCAAGACCCGCGACATCACGGGCGGTCTTCCACGTGTGGCGGATCTGTTCGAGGCGCGTAAACCGAAGGAGCCCGCGATTCTCGCGGAAGAGACAGGCACGGTGAGCTTCGGCAAGGAGACCAAGGGTAAGCGGCGGTTGGTGATCACACAGCCGGATGGCGAGACGCTGGAGAACCTGATACCGAAGTGGCGCAACATCTCCGTGTTCGAGGGTGAGCACGTGGAGCGGGGAGAGATCATCTCGGATGGTCCGCTCTCGCCCCACGACATCCTCAGGCTCAAAGGGGTCAGCGAGCTTGCGCGCTACATCACCAACGAGATTCAGGAGGTGTATCGACTGCAGGGTGTGGCCATCAACGACAAGCACATCGAGGTCATCGTTCGACAGATGCTGCGCAAGGCCGAGATAACCACTTCGGGCGATTCGTCCCTGATCCGCGGCGAGCAGGTCGAATATGTCTCGGTGCTGGAGGAGAACGAACGGTTGGAGGCCGAATCTCTAGAGCCCGTGACTTATCAGCGGGTGCTGCTCGGGATCACGAAGGCCTCGCTTGCCACCGAGTCGTTCATCTCTGCGGCATCATTTCAGGAGACGACCCGTGTGCTCACGGATGCGGCAGTCACCGGCAAGCTGGACTTCCTGCGGGGTCTGAAGGAGAACGTGGTCGTAGGGCGGCTGATTCCAGCAGGCACCGGTCTCGCGTACCACAGCGAGCGCAAGCGCAAGCGTGCCGAGGACCTGGCAGCGCGCACCGGTGCATCCGCGGAGGAAGTCGAGCAGGCACTGTCGGAGGCCCTGAATGTCGGGGACGCGTAGCTAGTTCCTGTCCAGAATGCGGAGCATTCTGGATCGAACTAGCGATCCGGGGCATGGACGCCCCGGCAAAACCCGCTCTTTGCGCAGCAAAAGCAAGGTTTTTGGGAGCGCGGTGGTGTCCTTCGGACCCCACCAAGACGAAGGCGAATTTGCTTCGCCGGAGCGT
>JAPULC010000256.1 GCA_027295305.1 Gammaproteobacteria bacterium | reverse complement strand
TTGACTACGAATTGATTGATCGCCGTACACACGTCTTCGGCGCTCGCAGCTAGTTGTTCGCTTAAACGTTCCAGGGAGATATTCATCAGTCGCTCACTAAGCAGCACGATATATCAGCGAAAACCAAGGGATTCGTAATCTATGGCGGTTTCATGGTGCATGAATGCGACAGCATGAAACGGCCTGCAATCAGATTCGCAACACGATCTCGCTCAAGATGATGAACACGGCGAGGAACAGCAGCGCGCCCAAGGGCGGCTGCATGCGCTCGTGTAGTGTTTGCCTGTGTGTCTCCAACAGCTGTCCCCCTCAGATCGAGAACGCCGCCGACGGAAACTTCCGTCCGATGGAAGTCACCGCCTTCACCGGATGCGGCAAGCCGTGCAAGCGCCGCACGCATTCACGTCCTTGTCCGTATGTCCCCCCGGACAGCGGCTTCCGTGACGAGATCCCGCGACACTGCGTCTACAGGGAGTGCAGGTTTCGTGCCAGCACGCGGATACCACAATTCAGTGACTTACGGTCGCCGACGAACAACGACTGCGTGTTGCGGTTACGGCGCCGCGTATTGGACACACGCAGCTCAGGCGAAGATTCGCACCACGAACCAGTATGTCCCCAGCCCACAGAGCAACCCGCAGGCAATGGCCGCAGGCTGCTCGGCAAGCCTTGCGTTCGGTGCGAGCACTCGCGCGAGCACGACCATTGCCCCGACGATGATCACCTGACCTGCCTCGACCCCCAGGTTGAAGCCGAGCAGCGCGGCCACCAATCGATCGGCTGGCAATTCCGCCTGCAGCAGTACACCCGCAAATCCAAAGCCGTGAATCAGCCCGAACAGCACCGTGACGCCGCCGTGATAGCGCCGGGCGTGGTTGCCTGCCCGTGCGAGCAGCGACAAATAGCAGCCCGAGAACAACGCAAGCGCCAGCAATCCCCACCACGAGATGGCACTCCCCACAAATGCCGCCAGGATGGCGCAACCAAGCAGCGTCAACCCAACCCCCATTCGCGCCCTGCTTTCACCTCCCCGTGAGACGAGGAGCTCGACGCATACGAGCGCAATCGTGAAGCCAATGAGCCCCTCGATGGCGGGGGCGCTGGGACGCACCCAGCCGAGTACTCCGAGCGCCAGCGTCAAGCTGTGGCCGAGCGTGAAGCCGCTCACCACGAACACCACGTCGCGCAATCCTCCTCCGTGCGCGACGACAACCGCGAGAAGCACGGCGCACAGAAACGCAAGGTGATCGTACCCGGTGGCAATGTGCTCGACACCAAGACGAAAGTAGCTCGTAAAACCGCTGGAGCGCATCTCATCGCTCACGAGCGAAATCGACCAACCACGATTGCTCGCCGTGATCAGACGCTCGAGCACGCCACGCTCACCCAGGCTCACGCGCGCGATGTGGGTGTGAACGGGATCCAGAGAGAAGAACGCTTCGTTTCGAATCTCGAGGACCTCCAGACCTGCGCAACGCCATGTCCAACGCACCTCCATGAATCCGCTGGCGCGGGAGATGTTTTCTCGCGGACCGTCGACGAGCTCGCACCCCACTGCGGACTGGAGAGCGAACTTCTCGTGTAAATGATCGACCAGTGAAGACACCACCGACTGGTCAGTACTTTCGAGGAGCCGGCCGACCCGCTCCACCGTTGCAAGTGACAACGTAAACGTGACATCGAGGGTCTCGCCCTGCATCCGCCAGCTCGAGACCGATTGTCCCAACGAATGCGCATGGGCAGCCTGCGCGGCGGTAGCGAACGCGACGCAGAACAGCAGCGAGATGCAGCGCATGCGAGCCGGAGTGTGCCGTGAGTGAGCCACAGAACCGAGCGAATCGAAGGGCTTCACACCTCCCCCAGACCCATGATCACGTCGGCGCGCGCCCGAAGCCAATCAATGTATTCGCGTAACATCGCTTCCTGATGGCGCCTTTGCCATTCGACGAGCACCCGATCGCGGCTCTGCGAGAACGTCGGCTGATCGCCGGGAAGGCGCTCCACGAGCTGCAGAAGCTGAAAGTTGCTGCCTGAACGGAGGAGCGCGGAGATCTCCCCTTCCTCGAGTGCCTGTGCCGCCTGGAGCATGACGGGACCAATGTAAGAACTGAGGGTCGGCGCAGGCAGCGGCGCATCCGGAAGCGAATAGACATCCTCATCGCCAAAACGACTCTTTGCCGCCTGGAACGGCAGTCCGTCACGCAGCGCATCGCTTGCCCGCTCGGCGCGACGCTCGGCATCCTGCGGCGACGTGCGATAGCCGTCGAACAGAATGCGATGGATGCGAAGCCGTTCGCCGGTAGCGAAAAAGTCCTGATTTTCCCGGAAGAAAACCTCGAGCTCGTCTTCAAGAGGCTCGCTTGCGGCCTGCTGGGACGCCACCGCTTCCGTGACTGTTCGTACCAAGGTATTGCGAACCAGTGCGTTCTGGCGTACCAGCCCAAGCTCGACACCGCGCTGCACCAGAAGCTCTTCTTCGATGAGACGCGCGACGATGCGAGCGCGCTGTTCCGATGCGAGAACGCCTCCACGCTCTCGCTCGAGGCCTTGCTCGATCGCTCGATAGCGATCCAATGAGACGGGCACACCATTCACCAACGCCATCGTGCCATCGTCCAGGCGCACCTTCATGTTCGGCTCGAGGATATCGATACCGGCCAGCGCGATGCCGGAGAGTGCACCGAAGAGTAACCAGAGCGAGGCGACACGGCGTGTATGCATCTCGGATGCTCCTCTCGAACGGTTGTCGCAACGGCCGGCGTGCCGACCCTGCCGAGTGGCGCCCACCACGCGTTACATGCATGATGGTGCGGAAACTTCCGGTAGAAGACCTCAACCCGTGCCGCACCGCAAGCTCGGCCGTACGGAGGTCTGACGCGGTATCATCCGTTGACGCGCCTCAGAGATAAGACATGAGCGATAGTCCCGTCACCGCGTGCGTGTTGATCATCGGCAACGAGATACTCTCGGGGCGCACCCAGGACACAAACCTCGCGCATCTCGCACAGACCCTGAACGAGTTCGGCGTGCAGGTGCGCGAAGCCCGGGTGATCCCCGACGTCGAAGACATCATCGTCGACACGCTGAACGAGTGCCGACGGGCTTTCGACTACGTGCTCACCACCGGCGGCATCGGCCCCACTCACGACGACATTACGGCAGACTGTGTCGCCAATGCCTTCGGCGTCGAGCTCGAGATGCACCCGGAGGTGGAAGCCCTCATCCGTCGCCGGGAAGCACCGCCGGAAATCATGGAGGCGCGCCTGCGCATGGCGCGCATCCCGAAAGGCGCAACGCTGATCGAAAACGCGATGAGCGGTCCGCCGGGCTTTCAGTTGGAAAACGTATTCGTAATGGCAGGCGTACCCGCGATCATGCGAGCCATGGTGAGCACTCTTGGCGATCGCATGCAAGGCGGCAAGCCCGTGCGCTCGCGCTCGATCATCGCGTATCTGTCGGAAGGCCACGTGGCGAAACCCCTCGGTCGCATTCAAGAGCGCTACCCCAACACGGACCTCGGCTCGTACCCCTTCTACCGCCAGGATCGATACGGCACCAACCTCGTGATGCGGGGCACCGATCCCGATTTACTGGATGCCTTGTTGGAAGAGGTGCGCGAGATGGTCATCGAGCTTGGGGGCGAGTACGAAGATCCCGAATGACTGAAAGCAGCTACCACGGCCACTGTCTGTGCGGTGCGCTCGCATATGAGGTGGCAGGACCTCTCGAGAATGTCTGCTTCTGCCATTGTGAAAGTTGCCGTCGCGCGAGCGGTGCACCTTTCGTGGCCTGGGGCACCTGCCCGGCTGAACGATTCGAGATGACGCTAGGCGAGCTTGCACGGTTCCACTCATCGCCCCCGGTGACACGCGGTTTCTGTCGCCGCTGTGGTACGAGCGTGACCTACGTGCACGAGGCTCGCCCAGGCGAACTCGACATCGCAATCGCAACGTTCGACGACCCCGGCGACATCAAACCCGAGTTTCACATCTGGCTCGACGACAAGCTCGCGTGGGTCGAGATCTCAGACGATCTTCCGCAATACGCGCAATGGCGCAGCCCGTAGGAGTGTCGCGGAACGCTCCTTGATGGTGCTTCGGGCCGGGGATTACACTCCGGCGATCAACGGTGGAAAAACAAATGGCCAACACACCGTTTCCCGCCTACCGCGGCGATGAACCTTACATCTTCGTCTGCTATGCCCACGAAGATGCGGCCGTGGTGTATCCCGACATCAAGGCGCTGAACGAGCTCGGGTTCAACATCTGGTACGACGAAGGCATCAGTCCGGGCACGGTATGGCGCCACGAGCTCGCCCAGGTCATCAAGGCCTGCGATCTGATGCTCGTCTACATTTCTCCCCGGTCGGTCACGTCCGAGAACTGTCTGAAGGAAATCAATTTCGGGCTCGATGAGGCGCGGCAATTTCTCGCCGTGCACTTGGAGCCCACCGAGCTTCCCGATCTGCTGCGCTTCGGACTGAGCGACCGCCAGGCGGTGCTACGTCACCGGCTCTCGAAGGCCGAGTACCAGCGCAAGATGCACGAGACGTTGAGTGCGGCGTTCACGGAGGTCGAAGTAGCTGCTCCTGCGCCACTCGAGGCGTCGAGCGCGATCGGCTCTACCCCGAAGGTCCTGTTGATTGCGCTGGCGGTGGTTGCCGTGAGCCTGGGTGTCTATTTTTCCACCACCAACGAAATCGAATCGCTGGAGCCTGCGCCCGCGGACCTCCAGAGCCTCGCAGACGTCTCACAGCCGATACCCGGTTCGGGCGGTCGCCCCGCCATCGCAATCCTGCCATTCCAGAGCATGAGCGACGATCCCGAGCAACAGCACTTCGCCGACGGGCTGACCGACGAGCTCATCACGAACCTGCAGCGTTACCGCGACTTGCCGGTGATATCGCGCAACTCCACGTTTGCCTATCAA
>JAPULC010000255.1 GCA_027295305.1 Gammaproteobacteria bacterium | reverse complement strand
TACAGGCCGAAAAGCTTCGCTGGGTTGGTGGAGGTGACGGCAACGAATTGCTCCAGCGTGAGTCGGCCGCTGCGCACGCCTGCGGAGTAGAGCATCGGCAGACAGGTCTCGAGGTCCGCGACGCCCTGGCGAAGGTTGGTGGCATCGAGCTTCGGATCGAGTTTCTCGGCCAATGTCCATGGCGCATGGTCGGTTGCGAGGGTATCAATCGCGCCGAAGCGTAGTCCCGCCCAGATTGCATCGACGTCGACCTGCTCGCGCAGGGGCGGTGCGCCCGAATACTTTGCGCCGTCCGGTTCGTCGAATCGTTCACGCGTGAGGTGAAGATAGAGCGGCCGCGTTTCGACGTAGACCGGAATGCCGCGGCTGCGCCCGTCGTGACACGCCTCGAGGGCGCGGGCGCTTGCGAGGTGCACGACGTAAGTGGGACAGCCTGTTGTCTCCGCAAAGCCGACGGCGCGTTGCGTCGCGACGACCTCGGATTGGAGCGGTCGCGATTCGGGGAAGAAGCGTGCATCGGTCTTGCCCGCCTCACGCAGAAGGTTGCAGCAGCAGTCGATGATGGCCGCGTCCTCGCAGTGGATGAGTGCGATCCCGCCAGCGGCAGCCACCTTGCGCATGGCGCTCAAATATTCGGGGACGTGGCGGTCGAAGCGTCGAAACGAAATGAAGATCTTGATGGATGTGTGGCCCTGCTCGTGCAGCGGCGCGATGGTCGCAAGATTCGCCTCGTCGGGATTCATCAGCACGGGATGCAGAAAGTAATCCGCTACAGCGAGACTGCGTGCTTCTGCATCGTCGGTGGCAATCGCATCGGCCAACGTCTGGTCGCGTTCGGGAAAGCTGATGTTGCCAACGGTGGTGACGCCACCCGCCAGCGCGGCGCGTGTGCCGGATTCGAAATCGTCGGACCACTTCCACCCGTCCGCTTGGCGCGTGGGCGGCGTGAGATGCACGTGCGGGTCGACACCGCCCGGTGTGACGAAGAGTCCTGTGGCGTCCAGCTCTTTGACCGCGGACAGGGTGCCGCCAAGCTGCACGATCTTTCCGTTCTCGACGCCGATGTCCACCGTCGCTCTTCCGCCGACGGTGACCGCAGTGCCTCCTCGTATGACCAGATCCATCAGGTGATCCCTCTCGGCTTAAGGAACCTCAGAAAACTCGAAGCTGCTCTGGCGTAGGAGCGGCTTTTAGCCGGGGGCGTCCAGCCGCGATTCTCGGCTTGCGCGACGATCCTATCGCGGCTATGCAGCCGCTCCTACGGAGTTCATTCACCTGAGCATTCACGCGAGATACGCCGCGGCCTGGATGCCGTAGAGCTCGGAGTATGGACCACCCTTTGCCATGAGTGATTCGTGTGTGCCCACTTCGGCCACCTTCGCGCCATCGAGTACGACGATGGTATCGGCCATGCGAACGGTGCTGAACCGGTGTGAGACGAGAATCGTGATGCGTCCATCGGGCGCACCGTGTGTGTCGCCGGGCCCGCGCGCCGCGATGGCGTAGCGTTCGAACAATGCGTGCTCGGTTTCTGCATCCAATGCGGCCGTCGGTTCGTCGAGAACCAGGAGCAACGGATGCTCGCGCATGAAACCTCGCGCGAGCGCGAGCTTCTGCCATTGACCGAAGCTCACCTCGACGCCGCTCGGCCAGGTACGGCCAAGCTGGGTCTCCAACCCGGCGACGAGTTGCTCCACGACATCTTCGGCGCCGGCGCGACCGACCGCCGCCACCACGGCGGGTTCGTCATCGAGGCGCGGCACGTCACCCACACCCACGGTGTGGCGCGCCTGAAACTCGAATCGGAAGAAATCCTGAAATGCCCCCGCGAGTCGTGTGCGCCATTCGTCCGCAGGCATGGCGCCGAGCTCCTGTCCGTCCACGAGAATGCGTCCGCTCGTCGGTTGGTACAACTGACAGAGAAGCTTCACCAGGGTGGTTTTCCCCGCGCCGTTTTCTCCGACGATGGCGACCACCGAACCCGCATCGAGCTGCAGATTCACATTGTCCAGCACGGCTTTGTCGGTGCCGGGATAGACGAACGAGACGTTCTCGAATCGAATCCCGTCGCGCAGCTCGGACGGAACCGGTGCGTCGGCGTGTGATGTCAGAGAGTCGGCGTAATCTTCGAGCCAGGCCATGCGCCTCGAGCCATCGAGCCACACGCCGCGCAGAAATCCGATTTCGCCGACGGTGGCGCCGATGTAGGCAGACAAGCGAGAGCCGGCGGCCAGGACGAGCAGCACCGAACCCGGCGATGCCCCGATGCCCCAGGCCACGAAGACCACGGCGCCCACGAATCCCGCGCCAAAGACTGCCCAACCCAGGGTGTGCCAGGCAGCACTCACCCATCTGGCAGAAGCCACCGGACCATACCAACGCTCCCAGGCTTCGCGGCGCCGTTTGACCAACTGTTTGCTTATGCCGGTGACGCGAACTTCCTTTCCGGGCGGCGCGGTGGTGGCGACGTCGAACAGGTGCCGCGCAAGACGGTTGGCTGGAGCGCCGCGTTCTTCCGCCGCGCGCTCGACACCCGGACGGTAGGTGGACGTGAGCACCGTTGGCAAAGCGAACACCACGAGCAACGCAAGTGCCGGGTGAATGGTAACGAGCAGCGCGATGGTGATACCCAGCCGCACCACCCACCCAGCCGTCGTGAACAGCGACATGTACATGTGGTCCAGAACGAACACCTGATCGCGAAGCACGGCCAGACGGTCGAGAAATTCCGGGCGCTCGTGATGCTCGATGGTCGCCACCGACGCCTGCAATTTCGCAACGTGCGATTCCAGCGCGATGGTGACCTGGTCGCGGAAGCGGCGCTGCGTTCGATCGCTGATCACACGCAAGAACCAGGTAGCTGCCGCGGTGACCCCGAGACCGATGGCGGCGATCATCACGAGCTGGTTGTCGCCATCGAGCATGCCGTCGGCGAGAAATTTCAACCACAGCGCGAGCAGCGCATCCGGCACCGCAGCCAACAGTGACAGCCCGAAGGCGACACTCAGGAGCAAGGGCTCTGCTTCATAGCCGCGCTTCAGCGCGCGCCACATCGACGGCAGGGCAGGAGGCATGTCGTCATTCGAGGACATCGAGGTCTGCTCCTTCTTCCTGGCCCTGTTGAAAGTGCGAAGCCTGCAGATCGAACATGGTTCGATAGCGGCCGTTCAAGGTCATCAGCTCTTCGTGAGTGCCGAGCTCGATGACCCTGCCGTGCTCGAGCACGCAGATGCGATCGGCCTTTCGCACCGTGGAGAATCGATGCGAGATGAGAATCGTCGTCGTGTGCCGCGTCGTCTCGAGGATGCGATTGAAAATCTCCGCTTCGCCGCGCACGTCCAATTGCGCCGTGGGTTCGTCGAGCAGCACCAGGCCGGCGCCAAGGTGAACCGCACACAACGCGCGCGCCAGCGCGATGCGTTGCCATTGACCTCCCGACAGGTCGGTGCCTCCCGCGTACGCCTTCGCGAGAATCGTGTCGAGGCTCGCGAGATTCGCGGCGCCGGCTTCGGTCAACGCCGTTTGGATGACATCGTCGGGTGCGCCCGCAGGGGCCACGTTGTCGCGAAGTGAAAGCTCGAAGCGAATGAAATCCTGAAACACCGCCGTGACTCGGCCGCGCCACGCTTCGAGGTCGAACGCTCGAATGTCGACACCGTCGACTTCGATGGATCCTTCGGTGGGGTCGTAGAGACGACACAGAAGCTTGGCAAGCGTGGTCTTACCGGCGCCGTTCTGCCCGACGATGGCGAGCGATGTTCCCGCCGGGATGCGCAGATCGAACCCCTCGAGAACCGTCGCATCCACCGTCGGATAGGCAAAGGTCACGTTGTTGAAGCGAACCTCCGCGTTTGGCATTCCCGCAGGGGAAAGCTCACCCGATGCGAGTGCCCCCGTGGGCGCCATGGATTGCTCGAGCCTCAGCACTGCCGCCGCCGGGGCCGCGGCCCCATCAAGCGCCCAGGAGAGGCCGCCAAACGCGATCATGCTGGTGCCGATGGCAGCACTCGCGAACGTCACCAGACGATCGAGCGCAAGCGCGCCTTCCGTTGCGGCGCCGGCCATTGACCAGAACAGGATGACGTTGGCCGAGATCACCAACAGCACGCTCCAAAGCACGGGCCGTTCTCTCAGGCGCGTCGCCTTCCAGCGAAGCTCAAAGAGGAATCTTCGTTTGGATTTGAAACGCTCCACCGTCCAGTCGGAGAGGCCGAACAGGCGCAACTCCTTCGCGGCAGGTGGATCGACCGCGAGTCGATAGGCGTAATCGGCATGGCGTTGCGCTTCCTGCACCTCCTTAGTGTTGCGGTCCTTCCACACGCCGCTTTCGCGCAACAGCCAATGCGTTGCGAGCCACGCGCCGCCAAGCATGAGGGGCGCCCACCACGCGTAGGCCGCGAGCACCGCGGCAGAGGCGAGGCCCCCCACCATTTCCACCAGGCCCGACGCAACGAAGTCCATCGATATATTCAGCGGCGGGCCACTTATTCCGAGATCGAAATCTCGCGCCATCGTGAGATCGTTGGTGTGCTTGGAATCTTCGAGATGCGCCATGCCCGGAGGGGTGACGCACGCGGTTGTGAGCTGATCGTAGAGCCATGCGGCGGTCTTGCTGCCGAGATTCGAGCTCACGGCCTGGTGGATCGGAGAGAGTACTTGAAGCAGCACGAATACCACGCCGACGAAAGCCAATGGCATGGTGAGCACGTCGCCGCGCTGCACTGCGCCAACCAGATTGCCCATCGCGATTGCGAACATCGCAGGCAGGAGGCCGCGCGACACGAGCAGCACCCACCACAGAACGGTGAGGGTGCGGTCTGCCCGCGGCAGCACACCAAAGTATTTCCACTCGTCGCGTGCGCGTAATCGCTCGATCATCGGGGTAACTGTATGTATGAACAGTATTCTTAGTATCAGTGGAGGATACAGGGATATGCAGAGGGAAGTCGAGTGTGCGCTGGACGGCTCATCAAGGAGGCTGAAGGCTCCCAAGGAAACCCCCTACGGCGAGATAGCACAGCGCAGATTCGAGGTTTATTAGAGGTCCCGAAGTCCCTTTAGAGTAGGAGGTCGGTCAGTCGGGGCTGCAGGTTGCGCCGCCGAGAACGCAGAACTTGGCGCAGTGCACGTGATTGAGCTTCACCGGGCCGAGCGCATCGCGCAAGGTGGGGCCCATCTCGAATTGCGGGTCGTAGGGCAGGAGCGTGCAGGACACGACGACGGGGTGGGCAGCACCCTTTCTCTTGATCACCATGCGCGAGCTTGCGCACATCACGTCCTCGGGACGCTTGCCTAGAATTTCCCAGCAAGCGGTTGTGATTTCCGGCACATCCGCCTGGGGGTCCATCTCCGGGAACAGCACCAGCGCCGCGCGATCATGAGCATCCACCGGGATGCCGTAGTCTGCGAAGAACGCGGCGAACCCCTCTCGCATACGCGCGTCATCGTCGTCCCAACGCAGACGGCCGGCGATGTGCACGTTGAATCCTTCCCGCGCGAGCCATTGGAGCCCCTCGAGCATCGGCGCCCAGGAACGGCGTCCGCGCTCTTCCTCGTGCAGCGCACGCTCATAGTGATCCACGGAGACGCGGATCGTCAGTTGATCGGTGAATTCGTCTCGAAGTGCCTGGAGTCCCGGCTTTAGCTTCATCATCGGGCGCATGGCATTGGTCAACACCAGGGTTCGGAATCCGGTGCTCAGGG
>JAPULC010000254.1 GCA_027295305.1 Gammaproteobacteria bacterium | reverse complement strand
CGTCTTCTAGACCGGTGCATCATCTCCGGTGAGACACCGGTACGCTTCGCGATAACGATCCATCGTGTTCTCGATGACGAGCTCAGGCAATGCCGGTCCCGGTGGATTCTTGTCCCACTCCCCCGACGACACCCGCTCCTCGAGATAATTTCGCACGTATTGCTTGTCTAAACTCTCTTGCTCGCCCCCGGGCTGCCAGCGGTCCACTGGCCAGAATCGTGAGCTGTCCGGCGTGAAGATCTCGTCGATCAGCACCGGCTCGTCGTCATCACCATCGATGGGCAACCCGAATTCGAACTTCGTGTCCGCGAGGATGATGCCGCGATCAAATGCATATTCACTCGCCTGTTGGTAGAGCTCGAGGGTCGTCGCACGAAGCTTGTCCATGATCTCGTCACCCACCAACGCACAACTCTCGGCATAGCTGATGTTCTCGTCGTGCCCGGTCTCGGGCTTTGTAGAGGGTGTGAATAGCGCCTCGGGAAGCTTCGCGCCATTGGTGAGCCCCGATGGCAACTCAATGCCGCACACACTGCCACTCGACTGATAGTCCTTGTACCCGGAACCGGCGAGATAACCACGTGCAATGCACTCGATGGGCACGACTCGCGTCCTCCTGCAGAGCATCACCCGACCTTCGAGCAATCGCTTCTCCTCGTTCGAGAGCCCACGGATGTCGTCGACATCGGTCGAGACGAGATGATGCTTTACACGTTTCGCGAAATGCTCAAACCAGAATCGCGAAATCTGCGTAAGAATGATGCCTTTCCCTGGGAGCCCGTTTTCGAGGACCACGTCGAAGGCGCTGATTCGATCCGTTGCGATGATGAGAATCCCAGGCGACCCATCCGCAAGATCGAGATCGTAAAGATCACGTACCTTGCCCTGGCGCCGGTTCCCAAGACTGAGATGTGTTTCCATCAAGGCGTCAGTCATGGAAGCGCTCCAATGCTCATGCGACCTTTGACAGTGCCTGCTCGAAGTCGCGAATCAGATCGTCGGTTTCTTCAATGCCAACAGAGATGCGAATGAGAGAATCCGCTATTCCCATGCTCGCGCGTCGCTCGGGACCCATCTCGTAGTAGATGGTGTGCGCTACCGGTATAGCCAGTGTTCTGTTGTCCCCCAGGTTGCTCGACGCTATGACGATGTCTAACGAGTTCATGAAGTTGAAGAGATCGATGTCGTCCTCGAGCTCGAAGCTGAAAATACCACCGAAATGGCGAAAGAGCTTGCGAGAACGTTCATGCTGGGGATGATCCTCGAGCCCCGGATAAAATACCTTCTTCACACGCGGCTGCCTGGCGAGAAACTGGCAAAGAGCCATCGCGTTCTCGCAGGATCGCTCCATACGCAGGGCGAGGGTCTCGGCGCCGACCGCAACGTGGTGAGCCGCTTCCGGCGCGAGAGCTGCGCCGAAGTCTCGCAATCCCTTCTTGCGCACCTGAGTGATGCCCCAGAGTCTGGGATCACCTTTCTTGTAGTTGTCGTAGATATTGGGGAACTGTGTCCAATCGTAATTGCCCATCTCCGTCACGGTGCCGCCGAGCACGTTGGCATGTCCGGCGATGCACTTCGTCAGGCTGTTGATCACGAGGCTCGCACCGACGTTCTTCGGCAGAAACAGATAGGGCGATGTCATGGTGTTGTCGACGAAATAGATGAGGGCCCTTTCCCGGCAGAGCTCTCCTATCGCCTCCAGATCGGACACCTGAGTGCGGGGATTTGCGATCGTCTCGACGAACACGAGCTTCGTACGCTCATTGATGGCACTCTCCACCTGCGCCACGTCGGTGGCATCGACGAACGTCACGTCCACGCCGATAGCTTGGAAGCTCGCGAACAAGCTGTTCGTGTTGCCGAAGAGAAACGAGCTCGATACGAAATGATCGCCAGATCGCAGAAGCGAAAACAAGGCCGTTCCGATGGCCCCCATGCCGGTCCCGAAGGCGACGCTCGCAAGCCCCTGCTCCATGAGACTGATCTTTTTCTGTAACGCCTCGACGGTGGGATTCGACTGGCGGCCATACGAGTAGCCGAAGACCTTCCCCTGAAACACATCCGCGAGATCGCGTGCGTCTTCGTATCCAAACGCCACGGCGGTGTGAATGGGCTTGTGCACGGACCCGTGCTCGATCGGATCCTGGCGGTCGCAATGAAGTATTCCCGTAGTGAAGGAGAATTTGCTCATTGGCCACTTGAATGTCAGATCGAAGAAGCAGCGGACTATACGCGAGTAGCCAATGGGCCGCAAAACAACGCGTGACAGTGTCACGCCCCCTCGCACACCGCCACGCGGCTTGTCTAGTGTTCTGCTTCGCGCTCCGGGTCCAGTTCGACCGTCTCGTCGGGGGGCGCTGCGAGCGGCAGACGACCGCGCTCGAGCAGATCGCAGATGTCTTCAGCCGGCACCGCACGGCTGAAGTAATATCCCTGCACCTCTTCCAATCCCTTGTGCTGCAGATATCTGAGCTGGCGTGCGCTCTCGACACCTTCGGCCACCAGGGTGACTCCGAGCGCGGTGCCCATTCCGATGATGGCATCGATCACTCGGTTGGCAGCCTCGTCATTATGGAAATCGCTCAAGAAAGCGCGATCGATCTTGATCACGTCAATGGGCAAGCGCTGTAGAAGAGCGATCGAGCCGTAGCCCGTGCCGAAGTCGTCGATCGCAATGCCGACGCCGAGCTGAGATAACGCCTGCAGCCGTGGAATCACCTGCTCGATGTCCTTGGTGATGGTACTTTCCTTCAATTCGATCCGAATGCGCTCCGGTCCGAGTCCCGCGCCCTCGACGGTAGCGAGAAAGCGCTCGAGAAAATCCTCCTGCTCGAGTTGACCCGCGGTGACATTGATCGCAAGGTTCAGTTGGTCATAGCCCTGCTCGCTCCAACGCTTGAGCTCGCGGCACGCGGTTCCCTGTACCCACGCATCAAGCGTCAACATGAGCCCTGCATCGTCCGCAATCGATAGGAAATCCGCCGGCTCGATCAGCCCAAGGCGCGGATGCTGCCAGCGCACCATGGCTTCGACGCCTGCGATCGTGCCATCGTGCATCCTCACTAATGGCTGATAGTGCACACGCAGCTGCTCACTACCGAGTGCGACCCGAAGCTCGCGCTCCATCGAGACCCGCGTCGAGAAACGCTCGTTCATCTCCTGCGAGAAGAACTGATAGCCGTTCTGACCACGTCCCTTGATGTTGTACATCGCGATGTCTGCATTCTGAATCAGCGATTCCGCCGTGTCGCCCGCATCCGGATACAGCGCGATGCCGATGCTCACGCCGACGTACAGCTCATGGCCGTCAATGAGGAATGGTTGCGTCAGGATATCGAGGATCTTACGCGCAATGGCGGCAACATCTTCGTGCGTGCGCACCTCCGGAAGCAGAAGCGTGAACTCGTCGCCGCCGAAACGCGCCACCGTGTCGCCCTTTCGAATCACCCCCTGAAGCCTGCGTGCCACCGATTTAAGCAACTGGTCTCCCATGCTGTGCCCGAGGGAGTCATTCACCAACTTGAAGCGATTCAGATCCAGGAACATGAGCGCCAGCCTGCGCTGATTACGCTCGGCATGCGTGACCGCAACGCTCAATCGATCCTTGAGCAACGCCCGATTGGGAAGCTGGGTCAGGAGATCGTGATAAGCCTGAAAGTTGATGACCTCATCGGCCCGCTTGCGCTCCGTGACGTCGCGGGCCGTGCCGAACGTACCCAGAAAATACTCACTCGATCGATGGCTCACATCGGAGTACAACCCCGTGGACGTGAGCTCGACGAAAACTGCTGCGGTGTCGAGATGACGCCGCCCCCCCCGGAGACTGTTCAGTCGCAGCTCGACATTGCGCGATGAGCGCGCGCCAGTGCGACGCTCATCGAATGCGAACCGGGCAATCTCGCGGTCGTCGTGGTGAACGAGATCGGTGTAATGCTTCCCGATCAGCTCATCCCTGGGGAAGCCCAGGAGCGAAACGATGCGATCGTTGAGAAATGTGAACTTTCCCTCCTGATCCAGCATGTACACGAGCTCGGGGCTCGCATTCACCATGAAGCGGTGAAGCTCCTCGGAATCACGAAGCGTACGCTCCTGCTTCGATTGTCGCCGCTCGCGCTCGCGTTCCCCTAAAGCCTCGGTCACGGCGCGACGCAACACTTCGCGCTCACTCCACCCCTTTACAAAGTCGTTTGCACCACCGCGAAGGGCGCGCTTGGCGTCATCGAAGTGCGCATCCTCCGCCAGCACAATGATCTTGGTGTTCAAGACTTCCCGTGCGATGGTCTCGATCACCTCGTGCGCACTCATGTCGGGAAGAGTGAGATCGAGCAGAAGCACATCGAACTGATCGATGCGCAACTTCGCCAGCGCAGAGCGGCCGGTGACTGCATATTCCAGGGAAACGCCAAGACCGTCGACGGCGTTGGCCGCGCGTGCGCGCTCGTCACTCCACTCGGTGGCAACGAGAATGCGCACTGCACCCTCATTTCCGATCGGCCTGGCACTCGCACGCAATGGCTGCCCGGCGGCATGCGGGCCCGGCATCAATGGCGGATACGAATCGCGCGACTCAGAGGGCGCGGCAGACGATCGCACCTCGTCAGTGCCCTGTTCGGGGCGCCCGTGCACGTCCAGATCCCGCTTCTTGCTCATCGACGACGAACTCCCAGATGCCTCGATTCAGCCGAGTTGCCGCTCGGGTCATTCACGTGCTCGCCCGCGGCGCTTCGAGACGGCTCAGGGCATTGGGCGGTCTCGAAGGAAGCGCTTGAACATACAGCTCAAGTCACGCTTTTTCCACCAACGCCGCAAGTCCGCATGACTCGGGCGTCTGCGGCGAAAAACCTCGAATCTGCCCCATGGCGTCTCTCCGCAGGAGTGGCTTCAGCCAGGGAAGGACCACAGAGGAAACACCCTGCCGAGGGCCGACAGCGCAAGCACGTGCTGGAGGCGACCACGCTTCATCTCTTCGCGAACCTCTCCAAGCGTCATCACGCGCACCACGATGGATTCCCCCGGACCCGGCTCGGGCTCCCGGGTAAGCTCGACGTCCCGGGCAAGCCAGTGATGACACAGATGATCATGAAACGCCGGATTCGGCTCCACCGCCCCCAGATAGCTCCACGCACCACCGGCATATCCGGTCTCTTCGAGCAACTCACGGGCCGCCGCGTCGCGCGAAGTCTCCCCCGCGTCAACCATCCCACCCGGTGTCTCAACGGTTTCTCTGCCCACCCCGAAACGATGCTGCTGAACCATCACGATGCCACCCTCCCGGGTGATGGCGACGACATTGACCCAGTCGAGGGACTCGAGCACCAGGCGGCGCATCTCACGTCGATTCCGAGGGTTGCGCACCCAGTCGTAACGTACCTGGAAGAGCGGCATCTCCTCACCCGACTCGCTGCGCAAGAGCTCCCACCGCCCCGCCACTGGATCATCGCCATGCGTCATGGTTCATCTCCATAGCCGGTGAGCTCCATGTAGCCAACGCCATTCACGCTTCCGGTCACATCCACCGCACCCTCCCAATAGCGCAGCGTCGTGCGCATCAGCTGATCGGACAAGACCGGCTCTATCTCCAGGGTCAGCCCGTGCCGTGCAAGCACGAGCTGCCATCGAGCCGGCCATTGGGTGCCGTGCTCGTCGGTCCAGAAATCCAGCGGCTCGAGCTCGAAGTCGCTTGTCTCGAGATGCTCGCTCGACCCATCACGGTACACCCACGTTCCCGCGTCGTATGCATCGCGTGCGCCGTCGCGGCGGCGCAATCGATAAACCATCAGTTCCCTACCATCGGAAAGCTGCAGCGCAAACCAGTCCCACCCAGCATGCTCGGGCCCAAGCACGCTCGTGCCCCACTCGCGATCCATCCAGGCCGTGCCGCTCAGTATGAGGCTCTCGCCATCGCGTTCGAGGGTACCCGCGGCCTCGAGGCGCGTGAACGCATAGTAAAAGGATGCGTTCCCGGGCTCGTCGCTCTTCGCGCTGAACCCCCGATTGCCCTGCAGCACCATGGGTTTGACAGCATTGAGACTCAAAACGAGATTCAGTCCCGAGGCCGTTCTCACGTCGAGCCGCTGGGGCATGAATGCGTCGCCTTCGCTCTCTAAGGTCCAGCCATCCACCCACACACGGAACGGCTCGGCCTCGGCGCCCGCGAGACCCATGGCCCCCCGTGCCGCTCGCTCGAAGGCCTGGTGTCGCCCCGCGCTCACGTCAGTCAGAGCAAAGTGCGCGAGAAACAGCTGCCCCGTGCGCCACCGACTTCGCAGCGGCGATACATCCACCGCGGCAGGGGGCACGATCGCTTGCCTGAACACCGTAAACTGAATACCCCATCGCCCCCCACGCTCGTCGTGAAGATTTGCGGTGACGTACCACCACTCGCTTCGATAGTCATCATGGCTCGCGTGATCTCGAGGAAAGCGAAACGTCATGGGGCCGAGCGCTCGCGCAAAGCCCTCGCTTCCCGACAGCACGTCCCGCAGCCCTAGCCCCCCTCGGCCGCCTCGTTCCCCGCTCGCGTCTACCAAGGTCCGTTCACCGCAGCCGCCAAGCCCGCTCACGAGAGCGAAGAGTAGGATGCTAAAGAGTCTGTTTGAAAACCGATTTGGCAATCGCTTTTCTGCTCCCTCAGGCCCTCCATGGCCTTCGGTCCCTCCAAAAATCAAGCACTTACGTGCTCGATTTTTGCTTGGCCATCCTTGGCCAGAAGTTAGCAGCGTGTTAGTCAACACGCTGCTAACTCTCACGGGGGATCGCCCGAATATCGGGGGGTTGGCGCCACAGCTTCAGCGCAGGCGTGAGCCCCGCCAGCAACCCCGCGAGCGCTGCCACGAGCAGCGTCTCACCGAAGAGCACAGGGTCAAACGAGAGTGCCAGGGTCCAGCCAAAGGCGCGCACGTTCACCACGTGCACGAGCAACCACGAGACCCCCGCCCCCACCGGCAGCGCCATGACGCCCGCACACAGCCCGAGCGCCACCGCATCGAGCAGTGCGAGTGACGCGAGCTCTCTTCGCGTGAAGCCGAGCGCATGAGCTAGGGCGAACTCCCGGCCGCGATCGAGCTGCACTGCGAGCAGTGCACTCTGTATTCCGACAAACGCCACCACCAGCACAAGCCAACGCAATACGAGTGTCACCGCAAAGGTGCGATCGAAGACTTCCAGGGAATAGCGGCGCAGGTTCTCGCGACGTCTCAGACGGAGGTCATCGCGGGACTCCAACGCCTGGAGGCTCGTCGCGAACGCCGCGCCTTCACCGAACAGCGCTGCGGCACGAAACTGGGGCTCACCCCAATGGCGTCGGTAGAGCTCAGCATCCATCACCACCCGCCCCTGCCCGCTTCCGTATTCCCGAAACACCCCTGCCACGCGGAGCTCCACTTCGCGAGACGGCGAATCCAGTACAATGAAGTCGCCAACGCTTTTATCATGGCGCACCGACAGACTCTCGCTCACGATGAGCGCACCGCGTGTCCGCTCTCCTTCCAACATGACGTAGCGTGAGTTCACCGCGCCGCGCTCGCTCATCACGGACAACCCCACGCTACGACCCTCTGAGAGCTCGGCGGCCGAACCGTAAAGCGTGATACCGGAAATGCCATCGAGAGCCAACAGCTCGGACGCAAACGCCTCCGTGAAGGGGTGATCCGACGTGCCTTCCAGATAGACGTCTGCGACCAATCGCTCGCTAAGCCAGCCATCGAGGCTGGCGCGAAAGCTATCGATCATGACGCCCATGCCGAGACTGGCGGCGGCCGCAATCATCAGTGCAGCCACTGCAACCCCGGCGCGGCTGAGGTTGCGACGAAGCTGACGCGCGCTCATGCGCCCAATGTGTCCAAGCCACCTGCCGGGAAGCGCAAATAGATGTGAGACGAGATGAATCACCGGTGTCATCAGCATCGCTGCGCCGAGGAGCAGGGCCCCCACGGCTACCAAAGCACCCACGATGCCGCTCGCGTCCCACCGAATCAGCAGCCACCCAAGACCAAGCACCAGAGAAGCCAAGATCACCGTCCGAGCCGGACGCAGGCGCCGTTCCTGATCGATCCGCCGGGTCTGCTCCACCACGGCGGCGGCAGCGCCGCGGCGCGCTGGCCACCATGCAGCAAGTACGCTGACGCTCACGCCGAGCAGGATGCTCTTCATGAGCACCACCGCATCGAGCTCTAAGCGAGACACACTCAGCACGAAATACAAGTCGGACACCGTACGGGTCACGAGCGCCAGCAGTTGCCCGGCAAGCAACCAACCGCCGAGGAGCCCGACGGCCGTTCCGGCGATTCCCATGACGAGTGCCTCGGCGACGATGAGACACTGTAGCTCGCCAGATGTGATACCCAGCGCCCGTAAGCGTCCCATCTGGACGCTGCGACGCACCACGGAGAGATGCATGGTCTGGTTGATCAGGAACAAGGCCACCAGCATTGCCAGCAGGCTGAGCGCTCCCAAGTTGAAATAGAAGGCATCCACTAAAGAACGCGTGGCGAGCTCGAGCTCTTTGATCGCATACGCCCTCAAGCCGACCGGCAGCGCGGGCCGCCAGCGCGCCCCGTTGCTCGCGCCCGTGGGCGAGATTCCCGGGAACAACCGATCGAGAATGCTCCGCAGCCCAGACATCGAAGGCGTATCCGAGAGCACCAGCTCGATCCGGTGCAATCGCCCCGTGACCTCGAGCAGCTCCTGAGCAGTGGCGATGTCCGCAAGCACCAGATCGTCAAAGCGCGGATCGCCGACGGCTCCGAGTAAACCCACGACGTGGGCCCGCACGTCGCGCGACCCGATACGCAATCCGATGCTGTCCCCCGAGGCAACCGCCAACCGTTCAGCGGTGGCGCGAGACAGCATGACACTCCCCGTCCGGCTCAACATCGCCCCGCTCGAGGCAAGACCGAACAGCTTGCGGCTCTCGGGGCTGCCTCCAACGAGATCGATCCCGAGGAGGAGCAAGGCGCCCCCCGCATCCAGGTTCACCTCTGCGTGCACCACCGGGGTCATGGATCGCACGGAAGCGAGATCAGGCCCACCCGCCCGCCAACGTCGGCGGAGCTCCACATAGTGTGACTCGGCGAATGTCTCACCCGAGGTCGCTGCAACATAGTGGGTCGCCTCGCCATGAAGCTGGCGCCACGCGTAGTCGAATCCCGCCCGGGCACCTCCCAGCGCCAGATCCACTCCGAAAACCACCGTCACCGCCAGCGCAATACCTACAACGGCGAGCAGGCTCTGAAGCGGTGTACGCAAAAGCCCCCGCAGATGCGCGACGATCAGAAGCCTCAAGAGTCCTCCAACGAAAACAGCAGGTCTGCGCGGCCGGCGAGCACTTGACTGTGAGTGGCGAGCACCAACGCCGCTCCGGCATCGCGGGCCTGCGAGACCAGCACGTCCACCACCTGCTCGGCCATGCTGACGTCGAGATTTCCGGTAGGCTCGTCGGCAAGAATCAGCGCTGGCTCGTGAGCCAAGGCCCTGGCGATGGCGACACGCTGTTGCTCGCCTCCGGAGAGTTCCTCCGGATAGGCGCCAAGGCGTTCCCCGAGCCCGAGAGCGCGTAACCGCTCCACGGCTGCCGAGCGGAGATCCGCCCGCCGGTTGAGCTCGGGCAGCAGGAGCACATTCTCTTCCAGAGTCAGTGTCGGGAGCAGATTGTATGACTGAAACACGAACCCGATGTGGCGCCGCCTGAAGAGCGTACGTTGCCGTTCGGATAACGCCGCAAGGTCGATGGGTCCCTCGCCGAGCGAATAGCAGACACGGCCGGCGTCGGGGACGTCCAGACCTGCGATGATGTTGAGCAGCGTGCTCTTGCCGGATCCGCTGCGACCGACCAATGCCAGCACCTGACCCGCATCGAGATCGAGACTGATGCCCGATAGCACGCGTTGCACGCGGCTGCCGTGATGGAAGCTCTTGCTTACGCCGGAAATTCGAAGCAGCGGATCGGTCATTGAGAGTGTGAGGATGCTTGCTAGCTCTTGTCCGGAAATTGCCGTCCCTGGCAATTTCCTCTTACGCTTGCGCAAACGTGGTTTGCGCAAGCCATACGGCTGCCGCGGCATCCATGCCCCGGAGATAGTTTCCGGACGGAAACTATCTCCCTATCCCGTGTTGGCGCGATTCACCGGCTGCATGCCCTGGCGACCCCGATCGGGAATGTACTCGGGGAGATGCTCACCACGACCCACTGCAGCCAACAGCGCATCCACCGACGCATAACCACAGATGCTCTTGAGAGTAGTGAGGGTGGGAAAGATCATGTTCAGCTCCCCGCGTTCGTGACGCGCCAGCGCTTCCTCCGGGCGCGTCCAAACAGATTCCTCCGTTTCCCGATGATCATGATCCTCCTGGTTCACCGGCGCGCTGGTGATGAAGAACCGGGTATCGTAACGACGCGGTGGGCCTTCCGGCGTGATCCAATGGCTGAAGTAGAGGATTCGATCCACCGCCAACGACACGCCCTCTTGGTGACAAAGATCGAAGAACGCCTGGTGGCCGCTCAGCAGGGCTTCGCGGTAAGCGTTGAAACGTTGCTTGTGCGCCTCGTCCGCCAGCTCGAAGGGCTCACCATCGGCATCGTAGGCGAGCAGCACCCCACACTCCTCGAAGCATTCCCTGACGGCGGCCACCCAATAGGCGAGCCCGCCGGACGCCATTTCCAATTGTACCGACGTCTGCGCATCGGTGCGGCCGCGACAATGGCCGGCCATGGCTTCGTGGTCGTCGAGCGCGTCCACCTTCCCACCGGGAAATACGTACATGCCCCCAAAATCCGCCGTGGCGGGCCGCTTCATCATGAACACCTCCACACCATCACTGCCGTCGCTGACGAGCAGGATGGTTGCAGCATTGTGCATGGTTGCCTTGGAGGCGGGGGTGAGGGGCCGACGCTGCATGGCCAATCAATCTAACCAGCGGCAAGGGGCTTGTCACGTTGCCCCGAGGGTGTCCCGGGAGGGGGGCCCAGCACGGTCAGCAGCGCCGGAAGCACCAGGAGATCGAACACCAACGCAAGCACGAGGGTCAACGCGGTGATCTGACCCATGTGCGCATTCGGCGCGAAGCTCGAGCTCGCAAGCACGAGGAACCCGAGACAGAGCACCAGCGTCGTCGCAGTCAGTGCCGGACCCACACTCACAAGTGCGCCCTCGGCTGCCTCCAACACCGGCTTGCCCTCGACGCGGCGCGCCTGATGGCGACAGAGGAAATGCACGGTGTCGTCCACGACGATTCCCAGCGTCATGGGTACTGCGGCAGTGAGGGACAGTCCCACCTCGCCCACAGCGTAGCCCCAAATCGCAAAGGCCCCGGCAATAGGCACGAGATTGGTGAGAAGGCTCACCAGCCCAAGGCGCACCGATCTCAAAGTGAAGCCGAGGACGAGGCCCATGAATATTACCGCGAGGACGGTGCCGCGCAGCATGCTCTGAACGTTGTGCACGCCAACGTGTGAGAACATCAGGTTGATGCCGCCGTGCTGCTCGCTCAAGTATTCGAGGTGTGTGTCGATCCACGACGAGAACTCTGCCTCCAGCTCCAGCATGCGTCGGGAATTCCGATTGCCCAGCGCCACCACCATGCGGCTGGAGGAGCGATCGAGGTCCACGTAGTTGGTGACGTCCAGTCCCATGGGAAGCGAAAGCTCCAACAGCAGCAGATATTGCGATGCAAGCTCCGACGACACGGGCAACGAAGTCGTGCGCTCCGCGTCCATCGTCCGATGCACGCGCCGCAGAATGTCGCTCCAGCTCACGACGTAACGAACGTCCTCGTGTTCGCGCAGCCAAGCTGCGAGCTCATCCACCTCGCGGAGATACTCCGGATCGTGAACCCCGCCGGGTGCGAGGCTCGTGAGCTGGTATTCGATCTGGTAGAGCCCGCCGAGGTACTCGCCGGAAAGATCTGCGGCCTGACGAAACGGCAGTGACGGATCGAAGTAGCTCACGAACTCATCGTTGATCTCGTTGCGCAATACGCCAAACGGCGCGAGCACTGCGACTACCACGCCCGTTGCAATGATGAGACCGCGACGCTGCTCGAGAAACTCTGTAATGAAGTCCAACCGGATCCACGACCGTCTGCCTGGGGTGTCGGGTAAGAGAACCAACAATGCCGGGAGCAACCACAGCGCCAGCGAGCCCGAAAACAGCACGCCGAGAGCCACCAGATTGCCGAGCTCGCGAAACGGCGGCACCTCGCTCGAGTTCATTGCGAGAAAGCCCACGACCGTCGTGATGATGGTCAGCCACACGGGGCGCCAGTTCTCCGTCAGGCTGCCTTCGAGAGCTTCTTTGCGCGGCATTGACGTACGCAGTCGCAAGTAGGTCATCAGCACGTGTACACACGCCGCCACCCCCACCGTCGCAATGATGATCGGTGCCGTCACGGTCACGGACGTCAGTCGCATCCCGAACCAACCCGCCGCCCCGATCGTCGCGCAGAGCGACACCGCCACGACAGTCACTACTACCAGCGTGGGCACGAGCCGACCCAACGTCAGCCAGAGAACGCCAACGAACATGACGAGCATCAGCGGCACGAGGATTGCGGCGTCCGCTCGAGAGGCATTGCTGAAGCCGTGGTTCATCGCGACGATTCCTGCGAGATGCACCCGCGTCCCGGGATAGCGTTGCTCGAACTCGCTCTTGAGCCCCTCGGCTGCCCGCATGATGAGGTTGGATGCAACCAAGGGGTCCTCGTGATAGATCACCGTCACATTCACCGCCGCGAGCTCGCCGCCGCGCGCCATCAACACCGGGACCAGCGTAGGCTCCGACAACGCCACTTCTCTCGCCAGCACGGCATCGTCGTCGCTGATTTCACCTTCCACCGGCAGGAGTGGCTCGACCAACACATCGTCCCCGGTGGCCGTGACATGCTGGAAGTTGGTAACGGAATCCACTCTCGAGGCAAACGGCAGCTTCCAGGCCTCGCGCGTCAACGCGCGAACGATCGCAAGGGAATCAGCGCTGAACGCATCCCCATCTGCCGGCACTATCAGAAAGGCGACGGAGTCGTTGGGATTGAACTCGCTTCGAACGTGGTCGAATGCCACGAGACGCGCGTCGTCATCGTCGAAATACGCTCGATAATCGGGGTTGAACGACAACCCGGTCATGCCGATGCCCAGCAGAGCAGCCGCGGCGACACTCGCGGTAACCACCCACCACGGCTTTCGCATGCCGAGCAGCGCGAGGCCCGCAAATATCGACTGACCGGTTGGCT
This sequence comes from Gammaproteobacteria bacterium, assembly GCA_027295305.1. GTDB lineage: Bacteria > Pseudomonadota > Gammaproteobacteria > Pseudomonadales > Azotimanducaceae > JAPULC01. Next base: position 4,259 of record JAPULC010000254.1, on the reverse strand, counting down.
CATCCTCCACTAACGGGACCTCTTGGTCTCGACGATGAAGTCCAAGGCGCCCTCGAAGCGCGCCTTGGAAGAGCGCTCCGCTTCGCAAAATAGGCCTACCATCCCCGGATTCACGAATCAGAACTCAAGCGCGAATTGTTGGACACCGAGCCCCAATTGCAATGATGGCACATTGCCATCATCAGGACGTCCAGGATGGCCGCTTGAGCGAAAGCCAGACCTCGGGCTACTCTTCGCTCTGGGGACCACCCACGAGACGACAATGTCAGAACAACCCAACCCAGACAGCAAAACTGCCGACAAGTTTGTCGTACGCCTGCCCAAGGGAATGCGCAAGCAGATATTCGAAACTGCTCGGTACCACCGACGGAGCATGAACTCCGAAATCGTGACTCGGCTCGAGTGGACGCTCTCCGGCGAGAGCTTTCCGGCCCGACACGAGACGCAGCTTCCCGATCCTGAGCCACCGGAAGATCCGCCCCACGTCGACTCGTTGACCGACTTGGAGCTTCGACTGGTGACGTTCTTCCGACAGCTCCCGGAGCTCAAACGCCGCGCGCTAGTCGACATGCTGACCTGAGAGCCGAGATGCTCTACGCCACGTCATCGAGGCTGCAGAGCGGTCTCAAACATCACTTCTGGAATCTCGCGAGCCATCTCGAGTCGGCTGCGCATCAGAGCGTGCGATACGCGCGCCCGAACATGGCCGCCATCGCATCAGTCGGCGTGTTCGGCTACCCGATCTACTACGTGGTGTGGAGTTTTCTCTTTCCTCAGGACTATGAGAATTTGCTGCTGCGCATGATCGGCAGTGGCATCACGATACCGGTGCTGCTGGTGCATCTGTGGCCGGAGAGCTGGGAGCGCTCACTCCCCTACTACTGGTGCGGCGCACTGCTCTACTGCCTTCCTTTCTTCTTCACGTACATGCTGCTTCAGAATGCTCAGTTCACCTACGAGGCGGGCACCCAATCGATCGCCTGGCCACTTTCGCACGTGATGGCGGTGGTATTTCTGGTATTTCTGATCGACGACGGCTTGCTCGTCGGGTTGATGTATTTCGTTGGCGCCGCCGCCGCATGGATCGCATTTCTGTTGGTCTCGGACAGCGTCAACTACGACGCAATTCAACGCGACTATCTCGTGCCCATGCCGATTTTCCTGTTTCTCCTGATCGGTGGGAGTATCTATAACCGCCACAAGGAAACCATCAAACAGGAGATGCTGCGCGCGGTCTCGTCCGTTGGCAGCAACATCGCCCACGAATTGCGAACGCCATTGCTCGGAATTCGAGCCAATGCCCAGGGAGTTGCGCGCTATCTCCCGGTTCTGATCGAGGGCTACGAGAAAGCAAAACAGCACGGGCTCGAGGTAGCGCCCATCCGCAGCCGTCACCTCGAGGCGTTGCGCGACTCGCTGGAGCGCATCGAGGCCGAGGCAGATTACTCCAATACCATCATCGAGATGCTCCTCATCAATGCCGGGAGCGCTTCGGTGGTGCCTGAAGAATTTCGCAGTTACTCCGCACTCGCGTGCATACGCCAGGCAGTGCGCCGCTACCCGTTCGGCTCCGAGGGCGAGCGAGCACTGGTGCATCTGCCGGAAGACACCGACTTCGTGTTCCGGGGCTCCGATCTGCTGCTGGTACACGTGCTCTTCAACTTGATGAAAAACGCGCTTTACTTCATTGCTGAGGCTGGCAAGGGGGAGATCTTCATCTCGCTCGACACAAAGGAAGATGGCGGGGCGAATCGAATCGTGTTCCTGGATACCGGTCGCGGGATCCCCCCGCAGGTGCTTCCGAGGATCTTCGATCGCTTCTACACTTCCATGCGCAACGGACGGGGTTCGGGGATTGGGCTCTCGTTCTGCAAAATGGTGATGGACGGGTTCGGCGGGTCCATAGAATGTCAGTCCAACGTTGATGATTTCACGCGCTTCATCTTGACGTTTCCGGGAGTTGACGAAGATGGCTAGAGACAGCGTGTTTCCGTATTTCTACCCCACGACGGTGGTGTTCGTGGATGACAATACGGGATTCCTGAAAAGTCTGAACCTGCAGCTGCCCGCAGATCTGGCTTATCGACTGTATGAATCTCCCGTCGCGGCCTTGGAACATGTCAACGCGGACAGCAAGGTGAGGCCGCTCTATCAGCGCTGCTTCAGTCACTATCGCGAATTGGACGACGAGTCAGAGCGACTGATCCATCTGGATCTCAGTCTGATCGAGCGTGAGATCTCCAACCCCGATCGCTTCGGCGAGATCGCGGTGGTGGTGGTGGACTACGATATGCCCGCAATGGACGGACTGGAGTTCTGCAAGCAGATCCGCAATCCGCGAATCAAGAAGGCACTCTTCACAGGGGTCGCCGACGAGAAAGTCGCCGTGGCCGCGTTCAACGAAGGCATCATCGACCGCTTCATCCTCAAGAGCGAACCCGGCGCCATCGAGATCGTCGACCAGACGATTCAGGATCTGCAGGATGAGTATTTCCGGGAAATCTCGCTGATGCTCACGAACTCGCTGTTGTTGGAGTCGCCGGGATTTATAACCGACCCAGCATTTGCGAGGTTCTTTCGGGATCTACGCAAACGACACAACTTCGTCGAATACTATCTCGTCAAGAATCCGTCGGGATTTCTGCTCCTGACGGACACGGGACGCCTATCACGGCTCATCGTTCTCGACGACAACGAGCTCGACCGCCAGATTGCCAGCGCCGAGATGCAACGTGCGCCAAAGCCAGTGCTCGATCAGCTCCGCAACCGCGAAGCCGTCGCATACTTCTACGAGGACGACAGCTACTACGATCCGGGAGGCTACGACTGGACGGACTACATTTTCAAGGCGGATCAGCTCGAGGGTACACGCCGCTGGTATTACGCGTTGTTGGACGATCCGCCGGTGGACATCGAGTTCGACGTCGACACCGCCAACTATCGTGCGTATCTGGAGAAATTGGACAACGAGCCGGCCCTGGCTTGAGAAATTTCCAAGAGCTCCGTAGGAACGCTTTCAGTGCCTTCTGCGTCGGCCGGCGACACCGTTATCGTGGAGAAACAGCACTCTGTTTAGGGGTGCCCCGGCGCGCGCTTCATCGTGAGCTCGACAGAGCCCTCCACGCGGGAGTCCCTGCACCGCATGGAGGTCTCGTTACCACTTCACGCATGACTTCTTCGTAGTCCGCATGATTGGTGCCCATCAGCCGATCCCAGAGGTTGAAATACAACATGAAGTGGCCGCGGGGACGGGAATGATGCAGATTGTGGTGAGTGCTCGTGATGAAATAACGTCCAACACTCACCGGATAGAACTCGTAACCCATGTGGCTGATCACGTTCAGCACGGTCAAGATCACCACATAGACGGCGACCGCCCCCGGATGCAGCGGCAAGACGAGTGCCAGGGGCAGGAACCACGCCACTTCCACGATGGCCTCCAGCGGATGGAAGGCATAGCTCGCATAGGGCGTCGGATCCCCGAACTGATGATGCAGCTTGTGCACGTGACGGAACACGCGCGGATGGTGCATCCAACGGTGCGCCCAGTAGTAATAGGTGTCGTGAACGACGGCCATTGCAACGATCGACAGGCACCAGTATCCCCAACCGAGGCTGTCAACCTCGAAGTAGACGCGCGTGTATCCGAGGCTCGTGATCCATAGCACCATCGTCAGCAGGACGGAAAAGACAACCACAGACAACGACGAGAACAGGAATTCTCTCATTGGCTGTGCTCTTCGCCGCGGCTTCTGCTGAATGCGACGATGAAGAATCCTCTCCCTTCCCCACACCCAGAGGAAGAGATACGGAACCGATGCGGCCACGAGAAAATGGCCGAAGAAGAAAACGAAGATGATGGACGCAACACTCAGAAAGGCGAGGGGATCGCCTCCGAGAGAGGCTAGTGCGTCGATCGGCTGATACATCACCACCTCTGCAATCTAGTTTAAGTCCAGAAATTCACATGCTTGTGAATTCCTTCTCACGGCAGCCGTCACGGCTGCCGCGGCATCCGTGCCCCGGAGCTGGTTTCCGAACGGAACCCGGCTAAGCAGTTAACGCCCGATTACCCTCGTCACGCTTTACATCACCGGCCTTCATCGATCGCAACGCCCGGCGGCGTTTCCTGTGAGTGGAACGCCACTCATGCATCCGAACTTCCACCCGAATCTCATCGCACGCCCTGATTATCCGGTCGAGTTCCTCGCGCGTGATTCCAGAGTTGACGGTGAATCGGATCAACGAACGATGCTTGG
>JAPULC010000253.1 GCA_027295305.1 Gammaproteobacteria bacterium | reverse complement strand
CTCGCACGGGCCGTCGAGGAGCGGGGCTTCGACTCGCTGTTCTTTCCCGAGCACACGCACATTCCCACCAGCCGCAAGACGCCGTTTCCGGGGGGTGGCGATCTGCCCGACTATTATTGGCGCTCCCACGACCCGTTCGTTGCGCTGGGGGCGGCGGCCGCGGTGACCACGCGGCTTCGCCTCGGCACCGGCATCTGCCTCGTCATCGAGCGCGATCCCATCACATTGGCCAAGGAATGCGCATCCCTCGATCTCATCTCCAACGGCCGGCTGATCCTCGGTATCGGCGCCGGCTGGAATCGCGAGGAGATGGAAAACCACGGCGCGTCCTACACCAATCGCTGGAAGATCGTGCGCGAGAAGATCCTGGCGATGAAGACCATCTGGACCGAGGACGAGCCCGAATTCCACGGAGAGTTCGTGGACTTCGATCCGATCTGGTCCTGGCCGAAGCCCGTTCAGGCGGGAGGTCCGCCGGTGTGGATCGGTGCCAGCTCAAAATGGGTCTTCGATCGAGTGGCCGAGTATGCGGAGGGCTGGATGCCGATCGGCGGCCTCGGCTCCGGCAACATGGAACGATTGAAGGCGGCGTGTGACAAGCGCGGCCGTGACGTCGACGATGTGACCCTGGCCCTTTTCGGCGCGCCTGCAGACGAAGATCAGGCAAGGGGCCGCATGGACCAGGGCTTCAGCGAGATGATTTTCGGGCTACCGCCCGCGGATGCCGACACGAACTTACCCAGACTGGATGAGCTGGCGAAGCTCGTGGAGAAGCTTCGGGCCGGCTGACGGCTCTGCTATCCAGCGGCTGACGGCTCTCTATCCAGCGGCTGACGGCTCTGCTATCCAGCGACTGCCGCGGAGATACCGGTGTTCGACAACAGCGAGTTCATGGAGATGCAGGTGGTCGGTATGCCCACAAAAGAAGAGGCTAGGGTTTGACCAACCCACTTCGCGGCTCACGCGAAAGCGTGCGGCGGCGTACCGGCAGATCACGCTGATGACAATGGCGTGGCGGGCTGATGGATTCCTATCCTGGGCCCTGGTCCAACTGGGGAAGGAGGCTTCGCTATGACCCTCATGCAGAAAGTGTTCTGGTTCATCGCATTGGTGATCTTCCCGGCAACGGCTTACCTGTCCTACATCTATTGGCAACCGGGTTACGCGTTCGCGGGCGTCATCGGTCTATACGTGCTCGTCGGGTTGTACGACCAGTTTTTCAGCCAACACACGCTGAACCGCTTGTACCCGGTGGCTGCCTATATGCGTTACGCCCTTGAATACATTCGTCCGGAGATCCACCAGTACTTCGTTGCAGGTGACACCGAGGAGCTGCCCTTCAATCGCGAAGAGCGCGACCTGGTCTACCGGCGCGCGAAGGGTCTCGACGACACCAAACCCTTCGGCACTGCGCACGACATCACGCAAACGGGTTGGCTTGGGGCATCGCACTCTATCGTCCCCACGACAGTCAGAGAGGAAACGAAACGCGTCATCGTGGGCGGTGAGCATTGCGAGCAACCTTACAGCGCGTCGCGGTTGAACTGCTCGGCCATGAGCTTCGGAGCGTTGGGCGCCCACGCCATCATGGCCATCAACAAAGGCGCCAAGCTCGCCGGCTTCTACCACAAGACCGGTGAAGGCGGGTTTAGCCCCTATCACCAGCAGGGCGGCGACATCGTGTGGCAGATCGGCACGGGCTACTTCGGCTGCCGCACCCCCGATGGCGATTTCGAACCGGCGGCATTCAGAGAGCGAGCGACGAACGAACAGGTCAAGATGATCGAGATCAAGATCTCCCAGGGCGCCAAGCCGTCTCACGGGGGGGTTCTACCTGCAGCAAAGGTCACGAAGGAAATCGCCAAGATCCGCCTCGTGGAGATGGGCAAAGACGTCATCTCGCCGGCTGCTCACCGCGAGTTCGACACACCCAAGGGGTTGCTCGACTTCGTGGTGAAGCTGCGGGGATTGAGCGACGGCAAGCCGGTGGGGTTCAAGCTCTGCATCGGCCGCAAGTACGAATTCATTGCCATCTGCAAGGCAATGCTGGAAACAGGTATTTTGCCGGACTTCATCACCATCGACGGTGCCGAGGGCGGCACCGGCGCCGCGCCCGTGGAATACAGCAATCGCTTTGGTTTGCCTTGCCTGGAGGGCGTGAGCTTCGTCAGCAATTGCCTGGTCGGCACGGGCCTGCGTGACAAGATCCGTGTGATCGCCTCTGGAAAAACAGCCACAGGCTTCGACATCGTTACCAAGCTTGCGATCGGGGCCGACATCGTGAACGCGGCACGCACCATGATGCTGGCCCTGGGATGCATTCAATCGCAAACCTGCAACACCAACCTATGCCCGACCGGCATCGCGACCCAGGACCCGAGACGCGGCAGGGCGCTGGACGTCGAGAAGCGTCACCATCGCGTCGCTAGTTTCCAGCAACGGACCCTGGAGTCCGCATTCGACATGATCGGTTCAATGGGGCTGGATGATCCGGACAAGTTGTTCCCACATCTGATCTGGCGGCGCGGGGCCGACGAGACCAACCAGCACTTCGACCAGATCTACCCGACCCTTGCAGCGAACGCACTGCTTGAAGAGAACATCCCCGCGGCATATACAGAGAACTGGGAGCTCGCATCGGCGGCGACGTTCGCGCCGCAACTGTAACGCTGAAGGGCTCTTGAACGTCCTGTCCCATTGCCGGTATCTGGACCATGGTGTCGGGTTCGCGCCAATCCAGTTTTTCGACGTTACCTAAAGCCCGCTAAGGCGAACGGTGTAGCCCTGGGCCGTCAACGATCGGATCACTTCATCGGTCTGGGTCTCGCCGCGCATCTGCAGGAGAAACTCCACCTCGGCGGCGCGCACCGATGAGCCGGCGAACGTTCGTTGATGTCTGAGATCGACGATGTTGCAGTCGAGGTCCCCGAGCTGCGCACAAACCTGACCCAGGGTTCCGGGGAGATCCGGGAGCTCGATGATCAGTCGCACGAGGCGCCTCGAGCGCACGAGCCCGCGGAGGATCACTGACGAGAGCACCATCAGGTCGATGTTGCCCCCGGTGAGCACGATGCCAACGTGCTTGCCCGCAAATCGTGCCGGATCCTGCAAGAGTGCGGCGAGTCCTGCCGCACCTGCGCCCTCTGCAACGCTCTTCTCGATCTCGAGAAACATCACGACGGCCTGCTCGAGCTCTTCTTCCTCGACGAGCACCACATCGTCCACCGATTCCGCCACGATCTCCTGGGTCAGCCGCCCGGGGGATCTAACGGCAATACCTTCGGCAATGGTGGTCGCCCCGAACTGCGCCGGCTTGCCCGACAGCGCAGCATGCATTGCAGGAAAACGTGCCGATTCCACCCCCACGACGCAAATCTCGGGGTTGATGTGCTTGGCGGCCACGGCCATACCCGAGATCAGACCACCGCCGCCCACCGGCACGAGCAATGTATCGAGCGCGGGCGCACTCTCGAGCATCTCGAGGGCCACGGTGCCCTGCCCTGCGATGATGAGCGGATCGTCGAATGGATGGACGAAAATCGAACCTCGCTCGCGACCCATCGCTTCCGCATGGGCCTCCGCCTCGTCATAGATGTCGCCATGAAGAATCACCTCCGGACCGAACACCCGCGTCTGCTCGACCTTGGTATTCGGGGTGTGGTGCGGCATCACGATGGTGGCGCGAATCCCCAGTCGCTGCGCGTGATAGGCCACGGCCTGGGCATGGTTGCCCGCGGACGCTGCGATCACACCGAGAGCGCGTTCACTATGCGTGAGCGAAGCGAGCTTATTGAGCGCGCCGCGCTCCTTGAACGACGCGGTGAACTGAAGGTTCTCGAACTTCACCCACACATCTGCACCGGTGAGATCCGAGAGTGTGCGAGAACGCAGACAGGGGGTGTTCGACACCTGTCCCTCGATGGTCTTGCGCGCCGCAACAATGTCGTCGAACGTGACGATCGCCACTCTCTCGCCTCTGGGCCGAGCTCGTTGAGCCCTGCAGTATACTGCCACCCATCATGGAGTCGGATTCCAACAAGCACCTGCTCATCGTCTGGCACTCCAAGAATGGCCACACGGAATCCATGGCAAACGCCGTATTGAAGGGAGCCACCCATCCCGATATCGAAGCGGTGGACGTGCGTTGTCTGCGCACTTGGGACGCCGGCCCGGATGATCTTCTGTGGGCGCACGGGCTCTTGTTGGGAACGCCGGAGAACTTCGGTTACATGTCGGGCGCCATGAAGGACTTCCTCGATCGCACGTTCTATCCGGTGGAAGGCAAGATTCAGAGCCTGCCCTATGCCATCTTCATCAGCGCGGGGAACGATGGCACCGGCGCACTGCGGGCCATCAGACGCATTGCCAACGGCTATCCGTTCAAGGAGGTTCAGGAACCCATCATCTCTCGAGGGGAGGTGTTGCCCGAGAGCCTCGAGCAATGTGAGGAGCTCGGCATGACGCTGGCAGCGGGACTGGAGGCGGGGATTTTCTGATGTCTATATGTCCACGAGGAATCTCAAAAGAACCCTGTGGGAGCGTCTTTAGCCGCGAATGCTTCGACTCGCAAGCCCCATGATTCGCGGCTGCGCGCCCCGGGCTAAAGCCGCTCCCACACCAGAAGGCTCGAATACAAAACAAAGGTTTTTCGAGGACCCTACATTCCGAGGCGTCCCTTGATCACGCTTTGCAGCGCTTCGGCTCTTGCGAGAGGCGTCAGGCCTTCGGCGACCGTGATCTCTTTGCCCCCACGTCGTACCAGCATCACGCGATAGCGCACCGTCGTCTTGCCCATGTAGGTGGTCGACGAGCCCTTCTTGATCGACACGTCCTGCACCTCATCGAGATGCATACACCTTCGCATGAAAGGCAATCCGATCCAACGCCGCTGAATGCGAATCTACTGTTCGCCCAACCGTACATCGAGGGAATTGAACGGCAGGAAGAGTGCAATGAGGCTCAACACGCCCGCAAAAAATCCAAGACCGATGACGAACACCCA
>JAPULC010000252.1 GCA_027295305.1 Gammaproteobacteria bacterium | reverse complement strand
CGGTTCTTCCGCTCATGGACGCGTTCCTGGACCCGGAGCTCAAGGATCAGGTAATACCGGGAGCCCGCCAAGCCATGGAGGAAGGCGTGATTGACATCTTTCTACAGTGGCCCATGTGGGTATTCCTCGATGAGATGGATGCTGCGTATGCAACCTTTCACGCGCTCGAACAGACGCCGTCGCAGCTCAACCTCTCGTTCCTGTTCGCGCGGGAAACAGACCGTTTTCGGGCAGACCCCCGCTTCGAGCAACACGCCAAGCACATCGGACTAGACGTTTACTGGAAGCGATATGGCGAGCCGGATCGTCACCGCGACATCGAGCGCTAAAGATCCCAATGCAACCGGGTGACGACGCTGCTGCGTGACAATTCGAAGCGCGCCTTCGGCCCCTGATACCGCCCGCGCCCGAGAAACGCGTCCGATACGAACATGCCAAGGAAGTTTCCGAGCGCGCCCCCCACGAGCACGTCCGAGAGATGGTGCTCGCCGGCCTCCACCCGCGCCCAACCCGTCATGGCACCGATCGCACCGAAGCCGGCGTTCAGCGTGCGACGTGCGTTGGGCGCGAGATCGAAGTACTCGAGATTACGCTGTGTCAGCCGCAGTGCCACCGCCGCGGCACTCGCGTGACCCGACGGAAAGCTGTTGTCGTCGCGATCGTTTGGCCGCTCGCGATCGGTTCCCGACTTGAGTCCGGCAGTCAGTACTTGCGTTACGCCGATGGCCGCCGCTCCCACCCCAAAGCCTTTGAGCTTTGCCTGCCACGCGGGGGCGTCATCGACACGAGGCGCGAGCAGTCCGGTGGTTGCGTAGAACACCCAGCTCGCACCGCGTAGCACATCGCTTGCATCATCGGCTCCGCTCGTCGATCCGAAGATGGGGGTGTTGTCCATCGCCTCTTCTGCGATGTCATCGTCGAGATCGCCGAATTGCAGCGCGATCGCCCCAATCACGGGCGCCCACGTGAAAGGAGAGCGGGCCGCGTTCACCGCCGCGTCTCTGACGCGTGCCCATCCCGGGGCCGCACGCGCATCGCGGCCCCAACCGGGCTCATCGGGCCCCACCGTTGCACATCCGGCGAGAGCGCCGCATGCAATACCCGCTGCGATGCCTGCCTGGCGTAGTGATGAGAGCATCTTCATGGCGTCATCATCGCACACGCAAGCGAACTCGCGTCAGAGCAAGCGATAAGCACACATCAGCAAACCCTAAGCTCGCCGTCAGGTGTCGTAACTCGCTTCGCCCGACACTTCATCCTCGGATTACGGATAGAGGGGACACATCGTGAACCATGAACCCAAAGCCAAACTGGCATCGATCAGCATCGGCATCATCGTCTCGATGGTGTTGCTGACCATCGCTGCGGTCGCGCAATCCGATCAGGCACGGCCCGCATCGGCTGCACTCGCATCCCACACGACGTCCCTTGGCACGGTGCTCATCAAGCGGACGCGGGAAGGTCAGTTCGCGCGCTCCGGCGAGCTGGTTGCGTGCGGACCCGACGAGATCGTGCTCGAGACACGCCTGACCTACTTCGAGTTCGCAGGCATATGCAGTGACGAGCGCGGACCCGCCTGCGGCGGACGGCTGGTTTCACTCACCGAGACCTGCGTTGCCGATCCCGCATCCATGCAAGAAAGTGCGCATGTGCAGAGCCGGACGCGAATCTGTTTCGACCCGACGGGTAGGGGCACTTGTAACGAGCGCGAGCAGGTTGCGCTGATCGCGAACACGAGCACCTCCGAGGGTGCCTCGAATACCCTCAGAAATCGCACCGAGGTGCATGCGGCGCGCGCGTTCGAGATGGACGGCAGGCAGGTGCGGATACTCCCCGGGCCGATGCTCGTGAGTGCAGGCATGTGAGAAGAGAATCAGCCGGGGGTGAACGCTCCCGGCTGGTCCTCGCAACCCGCCAGAAATCGGCGGATATCCCGCGGCCTGCGCAGCCGCAACGTCTTCGCGCTGTAGGGTCCATCACCGGCGAAGCGTCTTTCATTGCGCGCGCGACGCACTGGATGAGTGGCGAATGTATTAAGCAACCCATCGGCATCGAGAAACGCTAGGCGAAACGTCTCGCGATTGCCGTTGAAGAGCACTTCACGGCGCAGGATGCGTCGTAGCGTGCGCGCCACGAGTCGCGGAAATACGATCCGCGCGGGTAGATCGAGCCAGATCACCACCGTGGCTCGTTCGAGCACGAGATTGTTGAGCTTGCTCGTGTAACCGCCATCCACGATCCAATGATCGCCACACACGTGTCGCCCCACCTGCGCACGCATCGTCCGGGCATCGAGGGCTTGCCAATCGGGCTGCCAGTGAATCGCATCGAGCTCCACGAACGGATGTCCTAACAGCTCTGCCAGGGTGCGCCCAACGGTCGTCTTGCCGGACCCCGACGGACCCACTACCGCAATGCGGCTGAGATCTATATCGTGCATCGACTCCACACATCTCACTCTGGGGGAGGCAAGCATGGACGACTTCGATCTATCGGGGAAGGTCGCCATCGTCACGGGCGGCAATGGCGGTATTGGGCGAGGCATCGCCCTCGCCCTCGCCCGTGCTGGTGCAGATGTCGTGATCGCTGCGCGTAATCCCGAGAAGAACGCCAGCGCCGCATCAGAGATCGAGAGTCTTGGACATCGATGTCTCGCGTTGGAGTGCGACGTCGACGAGCGCGATCAGATCGACCGCACCGTGGAGCACACGAGGCGCGAATTCGGCGGTGTCGATATCCTTGTCAACAACGCGGGCATTGCGCGCGGGGCTCCACCCGAGGCTCTCGACGACGAAACCTGGCTCGAGGTGATCCAGACGAATCTCACCAGCGTATTTCAGTTCTCGCGCGCCGTGCATCCCGCATTCAAGGAGCGCGGCGCGGGGAAGATCATCAACATCGGCTCGGAGTATGCGATATTCGGAAGTCCCCTCGTCGTTGCGTACTCGGCGAGCAAGGGGGGCGTCGTGCAGCTGACCAAGTCCCTCGCCGTGGCGTGGGCACGAGACAATATCCAAGTGAACTGCATCATCCCCGGATGGATCACCACCGACATGACCGCTGGCATCAAAGACGTGCCGGCGTTTAATCAACAGATCATCGATCGCACGCCCGCGGGCCGCTTTGGCGAGCCGGAGGAATGCGGGGGAGCCGCTGTGTTTCTCGCATCAGTGGCAGCAAACTTCGTCACGGGTGTGTCGCTGCCCGTGGACGGCGGCTATGCGATTGCTTAAGGGAGCTTCGAAGAACCTTCGTGTACGTGCTGTACGATCCCTTCGTAGGAGCGGATTCCAGCCGCGACTCTAGCGGCCTCGCCAGATCAGCCAATCGCGGCTGGAAGCCGCTCCTACGAGATAGAATTGTCTAGAAGCATGAGTCTCCTGGTCGAACGACAACGCGTGCGCCGCATCCTGGGGCTCGGCCTTCCCATCATGGCGGG
>JAPULC010000251.1 GCA_027295305.1 Gammaproteobacteria bacterium | reverse complement strand
CTCGTCCAGCCGCCCGTCGATGGTTATGTTCGCTTCGCCGTCGTCGAAACGAGGGATGTCCATTGTGGGATACACCCCCTGCACGTCACCTCGCAACGCGCTGCCCGGCATCGACGAGATGAAACGCTCCAGCGTCGATGGATCGGGTTCTACCGGCGCTACGGGGGCGCCATAGTCGGCCATGGCTTCCGCAGCAGTTCGCTCAGTGCCCGATGGCTCGCTAGCAGCGAACGTATCGTGCGCCGCGACCCACAGCAGCGCCACGACGAGCAGACGCACACTTATGACGCAGGATGACCCTGCTCGGCTCGACCTCATGCTTGGCTACACCGGATCCGATTGCACTGTGCGTCCAAAACGCGGTCCAAAACACCCCACCAGCCTGGGCGGCCGGATGTCAGCACGGATCCTTGAAGGTCCCATCACTGAATTCAAAACTAACGCGTGATTGTAGCGAGCACGGCTGTCAACACCAAACCAGGTGCTTGTCGGACAATTGCTCGAGATCAATGCGGGCTTCATCGGCCTGCAAATTCGATCAGTATTCCAGCAGCGACCGCACTGCCGATGACCCCGGCGACGTTGGGCCCCATCGCGTGCATTAGAAGAAAGTTCTGCGGGTTCGCCTCGGTGCCAACCCGATTGGCAACCCGTGCCGCCATGGGTACCGCCGAGACTCCCGCGGCACCGATGAGAGGATTGATGGGGGTTCGGGAAAGCAGGTTCATCACCTTGCCCATCAGCACGCCGCTTGCGGTGCCTATGGCGAACGCAATGATGCCGAGACCGAGAATGCCCAACGTTCTGACGGTCAGAAACTGATCCGCGGCGAGCTTCGAGCCCACCGCCAAGCCCAGGAAGATGGTCACGATGTTGATCAGCGCGTTTTGCGTCGTATCGCTGAGACGCTCCACCACACCGCACTCGCGCATCAGATTGCCGAAGCACAGCATCCCCACCAGGGGCGCTGCGGCGGGCAGCAGAAGTGCCACGCTGAACAACAGCACGAGAGGGAACGCGATGCGCTCTCTCTTCGAGACGGTGCGCAGCTGCGTCATCTCGATACGGCGCTCGGCCTCGGTGGTCAGCGCACGCATGATCGGCGGCTGAATGAGAGGGACAAGCGCCATGTAGGAATACGCGGCCACTGCAACGGCGCCGAGCAGATGGGGTGCGAGTCGCCCGGCGACGTAGATGGCGGTGGGGCCATCGGCGCCGCCGATGATACCGATGGCCGCTGCCTCCGCGAGGGTGAAGTCCATGACCCCCAACGCAGTCAGAGCCAGCGCACCCAGCAGAGTGGCGAAGATGCCGAACTGCGCCGCGGCGCCGAGCAACAGCGTGCGTGGATTGGCGAGCAACGGTCCGAAATCGGTCAGCGCCCCGACACCCATGAAAATGATCAGCGGAAAGGCGGCGGTCTCAATTCCCGCGACGTAGATGAGATGGAGAATTCCGTCGCCGGTGGCGATCTCGACTCCCGGAATGTTACTGAGAATGCCGCCAAAACCAATGGGCACCAGCAGCAGCGGTTCGAAGCGTCGGTTGATGGCGAGGTAGAGGAGCAGAAGGCCGACGGCCATCATCACCAGCTGTCCGAGGGTGAGCTGGTAGAGACCCGAGGACTGCCATAGGTCTAGGAGCCGGTCCACGGCGCGGTCTCAGGCGAGATCAAATAATGGTTGCCCGACGGCGACGGAGTCTCCTTCCGCCACGTGCAGGCGGGCGACGATTCCGGAGCGCGGCGCCGTGACCTCGGTTTCCATCTTCATGGCTTCCAACACGATCACCACATCCCCCGCGTCCACATGGGCGCCGTCACCCGCTACGAGCTTCAATATGTTTCCCGCAAGGGCGGCTGGAACGGTCACACCGTTCACCCGCTGCCCCGCCGGCTGGGACCCGGAGGGCAGATCGATGGATGCAACCTCGGACATTGCCGAGATTTGATCGCCTTCCGCCACTTCCACCAGGAACGTGCGTCCCTCGACACTCACCGTGTAGACGTCCGCCGCGGCCTTCGAAGACTTCGCGCGGGCTCCCGCGGCATCGACCTCGCGGGTCGATTCGGCATCGGGGTGTGGCTCGAACGAGTCCGCATCTCCCCGATGCTCGAGAAAATAGAGTCCAGGCTGCGGAAACAGCGCATAGATCAGCACATCGTCGATGAGCTCGTCGCAGAGAGTAAGCCCCTTCTCATGGGCAAGCCTGCGTAGCTCCTGAGTCAGCGCCTCCACTTCCGGCTCGAGCAGATCCGCGGGACGCCCCTCGACCACCGGCTTGCCTTCGAGCACCTGGGCTCTCAGATCGCCGTTTACCGGGGCAGGGGTCGCGCCGTACTCGCCTCTGAGCAGCGCCTTGGTCTCGAGCGCGATGTTCTGATATCGCTCACCGGTCAGCACGTTCAGCACCGCCTGAGTACCAACGATCTGCGAGGTGGGGGTGACAAGGGGGACGTATCCAAGATCCTCGCGCACGCGCGGAATCTCGTCCAGCACCTCGTCCAGACGGTCGGTGGCGCCCTGCTCGCGCAACTGATTTTCCAGATTGGTGAGCATGCCCCCGGGAACCTGTGCCACGAGAATCCGCGAGTCCACCCCCCTGAGAGCCCCCTCGTACTTTGCGTACCGCTTTCGCACGTCGCGAAAGTAGGCGGCTATCTCCTCGAGCAAACCGAGATCCAATCCCGTAGCGCGCTCACCGTCCTCGAGTATCGCCACGAGAGTCTCTGTCGGCGAGTGACCGTATGTCATGCTCATCGACGAGACCGCCGTATCGACATTGTCGATGCCGGCCTCGATGGCCTTGAGGTAAGTCGCAGTCGACAGGCCGGTGGTGGCGTGACAGTGCAGGTGGATCGGTATCTCGAGGCTCTCTTTCAGACGGCTGACGAGCTCGAAAGCGACATAGGGCTTGAGCAGACCCGCCATGTCCTTGATGCACACGGAGTGCGCGCCCATGTCCTCGATCTGTTTTGCGCAATCCAACCACATCTCCATCGTGTGCACCGGGCTCACGGTGTAGGCGATCGCGCCTTGCGCATGTTTGTCCTGCTTCAGCACCGCGCCAACGGCCGTGCGAAGATTACGCATGTCGTTCAACGCGTCGAAGATTCTGAAGATGTCGATTCCGTTGACGGCCGCGCGTTCGACGAACCGCTCAACCACGTCATCGGCATAGTGACGATATCCGAGTATGTTCTGCCCACGAAACAGCATCTGTTGTGGAGTGCGCGGCATCGCTGCCTTCAATCGCCGGATCCGCTCCCAAGGGTCCTCTCCGAGGTAGCGAATGCACGCATCGAAGGTGGCGCCGCCCCAGGACTCCAACGACCAGAATCCCACCTGATCGAGTTTCGCGGCGATGGGAAGCATGTCGTCGATACGAAAGCGCGTTGCAAGCAACGACTGGTGGGCGTCGCGCAGAACGACGTCGGTAATCCCAAGCGGAGTCGCTGATCCCATCTGAGTCCTTCAGTGATTGCCCGATCGATGCTTTCCAATCGCTGCGGTAATTGCGGCCACCAGTACCGTGTCGATGCTCCCCTGCTCCTCTGCCGGCGATACCTCATCGCGTTCGAGGCGCATCACCAGATTCGACATGAGCGTCGTCATGACCACGAGGATAGTCAGAAAGGCGAAGACCGTCCCCATACCCACGAGCACCAGCTCCACACCCTCGTTCATTGTGCTACGACCCGATCGTTGGCGGCTATCTCTGAAGTGTTACGAGGAATTGCACCAAAATCCAGCCGCAGCGGCTCGAGCGAAGGAAGCTGATGAGGATGCCGCAGCGACACGCAACACGCGGACATCATTCTGGCGCGCCGGGCAGGATTCGAACCCGCGACCCCCTGGTTCGTAGCCAGGTACTCTATCCAACTGAGCTACCGGCGCAGCGAGCGCCGCATTATCGTTGAAGGGGTCGGTTGGAATCAATCGGGGCACAAGGGATTTTGGCGGGAAAATAAGGGGAAGACGCATCCACTGCAGAACTACTACTGCGCCGATGCCCGGTGGAGGACCGCTTTGCCTCGCCCCAGAGCAAGCCATAGACTCGCGCTTCGGGTTCAGTCTCCATCCGTACTAGGAGAGAGGTACGTTGGAACGGCCATTTCCGGCCTACAAAGGCGATGAGCCGTACATCTTCGTGAGCTACGCCCACGCGGATGACGAGATCGTCTATCCCGAGATCCAGTGGCTGCACGATCAGGGATTCAACGTCTGGTACGACGAGGGGATCAGTCCGGGCACGGTCTGGCGCAACGAGCTTGCCGAGTCGATCGACGGATCGAGTCTCTTTCTCTACTTCATTACGCCGCAATCCGTCGACTCGGAGCACTGCCAACGGGAAGTCAATTACGCCGTCAATCACCAGAAACCTCTGTTGACCGTACACTTGGAGGAAACGGATCTGTCTTCAGGGATGGATCTGACCCTCAGTACCATACAGGCGATCCTCAAGCACGAACTGACGGATCAGGAATATCGAACCAAGCTGCTGTCTGGTGCGAGCGATCGAATCAGAAGAGGGATTGCAGTTCCTGGCGCTGCGGCACCAACGGCGCCGAGCAAACCCCGAAAGCCTGTCGGTGCGCTCGTACTTGCAGCAGTGGTTGTGGGCAGCGTGGTCGCGGGGATTTGGGGTTGGAACCTCGGGTCCGTCGACCCCGTTGCGCCCCGTCCGTTGCAGCGGTTTACCATCGAGCTTCCTCCAGGTATCCGAGTCGAGCGTATTTTCGTCGCCTCTCCTCTGGCCATCTCGGCCGATGGCAGCCGAGTCGTATTTCTTGGCCGTAACGCGAGTCACATGCAGCTCTACTCGCGCGCTCTGAATGAGCTCGCGGTGGTTCCAATACGCGGTACCGAACCGCCGGAAGGTCGCGTCTACCGCGCCGAATCCTTTTTCCTGTCGCCCGACGGTGAATGGGTCGCGTTCAACGACTTCATTGAAGGCACATTCAAGAAGGTGCCGGTGACGGGGGGATCGCCCATCACCATCTCCAGTACAGGCGTCAAGCCGGGTGTGCTTGGCGTGATGGGCGCGACGTGGGGAGCGAACGGGACCATCGTGTTTGCGATATCGGGCCATGCCGGTCTCATGCAGGTGCCGGCGGCCGGAGGCACGCCACAGCCACTCACCACACCGGATCAGGGCGAGTTCCACTGGCGGCCGCACTTCCTGCCGGATGGCAGTGCATTGGTTTTCACGGTCCAACACGAATCGACACCCCAACGTCAAATTGCGGTGCTGTCCATGAAGACTGGCGAGCATCGGATCTTGAGGGCAGGTTTGACCCCCCAGGTAACGGCCAGCGGGCACCTGCTTTTCCATAGCGAGAACGCGGTCTGGGCGGCCGGCTTCGATCTGAACCGACTCGAGGTGACGAGTGAACCCGTTCCAGTGCCGTTGGACGTTCCGGCTGGGATAGCGAGGCTCTTCGGCGTCGCCAACGATGGCACGCTGGTCTACTGGAATCCGCAAGCCAAAAACAAAAGGATACTCGTTTGGGTGGACCGCGACGGACGAGAGGAGGTCCTCCCCGCGGACGTGGAAAATTATGGCTACGCAAGGATCTCGCCGGATGGTGAGCGCGTCGCCGTAGGCATAGGTCCTGCTGGGGATCGGGACCTCTGGACCTACTCCCTCGCCCGTGGCGCGATGACGCGGCTTACTTTCGACGAGGCAGGCAACTCCATGCCGGAGTGGAGCCCCGATGGTCAGCGGATCGTATTTGCCGCGAATCCTGACGGTGCGTCCAACCTGTTCTGGAGGGCGGCCGACGGGAGCGGCACTGTGGAGCGACTGACAACGAGCGCACGCACGCAGTTCCCTACCGCCTGGTCGAGCGATGGGCAGGTGGTGCTGTTCCAGGAGTGCGGTGGGGATACCCAATGTGACCTCGCCACGTTATCGATGCAGGGCGAACCGCGGGCGGATCTGCTCCTCCAGACCGAGTTCCAGGAGTGGCATGCCACTCTCTCACCCGACGGCCGGTGGCTCGCGTACGGGTCGGCCGAGCTTGGCAAGGAAGAAGTCTACGTGCGGCCGTTTCCCGATGTGGATGCTGGACGATGGCAGA
>JAPULC010000250.1 GCA_027295305.1 Gammaproteobacteria bacterium | reverse complement strand
GGTGGGTAGGCGAGCAAGCGCGCGACGGGGTGAGCATGAAGTGTCGACGCGCCCGATCCGGTGAGCTCGTTCACGCAGCTCGAACCGCCGCGACGTTCGTGGTGGAACGTGATCGTCTGGTGATCGGCGCCTGTGCGTACTTGTCGTCGCCCGAACCGTCGGTGGAGTTCAGCGACGCGGCCCTTGGGGATGCGGGGGTGGTCAGTCTGCTGGTCGATCGATGCGAGTCACGAGCGGAGCGGGACAATGCGTCGGCCATTTTTCTGGAGCTATCCACTTTCGATTTCGATCGACGGCGCGAGCTCGAGATGCGCGGCTATTTCCCATCGCGCGAGTCGCACGGCCGTGTCGTGCTTCGCAGACAGCTTGCGGGACTCGACGGTGAGGGAATCGTCTATCGCCACTTCGATGAAGTGCCGTGGAACAACTGGGCGGGGACCCATCCTGCCACGCTGCTGTTCGTCGTCTTGGGTGGTCGCATCCTTCTGATCGAGAAGAAACGCGGCCACGGCGCAGGATTGGTCAATGGTCCGGGTGGCAAGCTCGAAACGGGGGAGACAGCCGTGCAATGCGCCGTGCGCGAGGTGGAGGAGGAGACCGGCGTGCATCCCCTGGGCGCGCGCCTCGTCGGCGAGCTTCACTTTCAATATTCCAATGGCGATACGGTGTACGGATACGCCTTCAGGGCGGACGCCTACAGTGGAACGTTGATCGAGACCGCCGAGGCGAACCCGTTCTGGGTGCGCGTTGACGATATTCCTTACGACGATATGTGGGACGACGATCGTGTGTGGCTGCCGCTGCTGCTGGAGAATCGTCCCTTCATCGGTCGGTTCCTCGTGCACGAGGGACGCCTGTTTCAGCACGAGATCATTCCGCGCGGGAGGCGGCGTTAGCCGCCGTGGTGCCAGGCACGCGTGCCTGGTACCAGCTTGCTACCCGTGCGAGATGTCGGAGCAGATTTAGGAACCTTGAATGTGGAGCGGAGTATTTTCTGGTGTGGGAGTCGGGTCAGGACGAGCGCAGCCTGAAGTGGGCACTGATCTCCTGCGCTGCATCCGTGGCGCTCACGCCGGCGTTGTCGATGTAGAGATACTCGCCCTCGAACGGAAAATCCCCCCCCGAATTCAGTCGATAGGCATCGAGACTTTCGAGCAATCGCAGCTCCGAGAGCTGGACGTCGCGCTTCGAAGGCTTCGCCAGGAGCCGCTCCGGTGTGCGGTTACGCTGCACCAGCACCGGCGCAGGCGCAAACAGCTCGACGTAGCAGATTCGGGCGCCCATACGATCGAACGGACGTGCAAGACGTGTCAGGTGATCACGATCCTCAGGCTCGTCGAGGGCCCACACGTATGTGAAGACGAGCCCTGGCCCCTGGTCGTTGGCCACTTCCTCGAATATACGGCGGCGAAATTCCCTCAGCAGCCTGGAGAACGGGGGCGAGCCGAACTCGAACAGCTCGAGCAGCGGCTCGATTGTCATGTGATTGTGGAAGAGCTTGAGGCCCGTCAGCTTGGAGAGCTTGGCGCCGACGGTCATCTTGCCTACGGCGGGCGGGCCGAAGATGATCACGAGTGTCTTGTCAGCCATCGCCGATCTCGTCGATGAAGGCGCGCAACACATTGCCGAGCGCGTTTGCATGCGTGGACCGGATTGCGTGCGCAGGGGCTGAGCGTTCGACGTCGCGGGTACTCAGATAGTCTTCCATGGATTTACGCCTGCAGCGCGTCTGAAGCGCCTGCGCAACTCGGCGTGCTTCTTCAGCGCGTGGCCGACACGGTGCTGATTCCGCGCCGGTCCGCGCGCTTGCGTGCACGCTCAACCGCCTCTCGCGCTTCCGGCGTGGAGGTGAAGATCTCGAGTGTCTCGAGCTCTTCGTCGCTCGTCGGCATCAGCGCCACGTCGTTGCTCGATGCGCCCTGGTCGCTGCTCATGCTCACCTTCAATGCAAGCCAGCCGTAGCGCAGGATCATCGAGGAAAAGCGTGCGTATTTTGAGGCGAGCTCCGCGAGGAATTTCAGGTGAAAGATCACCGGCGCCTCGATGGGCATCCCCGGGCGTCTGTCCCGGCGATACTTGCGTCTCAGCAAGCCGCCATCGAGTGGATGGACGTGCTCGAAACGCATGCAGCCCGAGAAAGAACAGCACTTCACGAATAGATTGGCGATGGGGAAGTTGTAGAATTTGCCACGTCGCAGAAGGGTCTCCACGTGTTCGGGGGTGTAGTAGAGCTCCCAGGCGCGGTGAAAAATCGACTCGAGCTCCTCGGCGCTCATCCGAGGGTGCGCCGTGGTCACGTGCGCCGTGTCGTAGAGATTCATGTCGCTGGCCATCTCCACGCCTTTGAGATGGAGCTCCTGGTGGTCCTGGGAACCGGGCAGGGGAGTGAGAATGAAGAACTCCAGGATGTCCACCGGCAGCTCGCGCTGAATGATCTTGATGTCGCGTTCGATGGTCTGCGGGGTGTCGTTGGGGAACCCAAGGATGTAACCCGCGAATGTAAGCGCCCCGATGCCGCGCCAGGACTGCAGCATCGCGCGGTAATCCGTGATTCGATTCTGGCTCTTGCGTGCGGCTTTCAGCGCGTCGGGGTTGATGCTCTCGAGTCCGATGAACACGCGATTGACGCCGGCGCGTTTCGCCAGCTCGATGAAACCGGCCACCTTGTGGCTCATGGTGTCCACCTGGATCATCAGGCGGATGTCGTGACATTCCTCTTCGCGCAGCTTCGCCAACCGCTCGAAGATCGGCTCCCAGGCCTGGTTGCGCGAGAAGTTGTCATCGCTGATGAAGAAGGTCCTCACCCCCTGCGCGAGGTTGACCCGAGCCACGCGCTCCACATCGTCCGCGGTGCGCGTTCTCGATCGGCGACCCTGCACGTTGATGATGGTGCAGAAGCTGCAGAGGTACGGACAGCCGCGGCCGGCATCGAAGCTGGTGCGTGTGCTCGCCGTGCGCTTGATCAAGCTCAAGGGAAGAAACGGCACGGGCACGCCCTCGAGGCCCGGCAGGTCCTCCATGTAGTCGTAAAGTGGCTTCAGCTCTTTTCGATAGGCGGCCGTCAGGAATTCGTCCATGCGTCCTTCGAGCTCCCCCGCGTAGAGCGTGATGCCGAGCGCCATGGCCTGCTCCAGATCGGGGGGCAGCTCCGGCAGCATCGCGAGACACCCGCTGACGTGAAATCCGCCGATGGCGACCTGGACATCGTGTTGGAGGAACCTTCGTGCGAGGTCCACCGCTCGAGGGAACTGGTTGCTCTGGACCCCCACCATGGCCACCACCGCGCAATTGCCCGTTGCGTGGATGGATCTGGAAATTTTCTCGACGTCGATGCGAGTGTTCATCTCGTCGGATGCCGTGAGCCTGATCTCTACGTCTGGCCCGAGGACCTGCCTTTCCGCACAGTCCTGCGCCAATCCGAAAAGGCACGCAAGGGAATTTGCTGGA
>JAPULC010000025.1 GCA_027295305.1 Gammaproteobacteria bacterium | reverse complement strand
TGAGCTCGAACTTCGACAAGCGCTGGCAGCGCCGGGTCCGCGCTATGCCATATGTTTGCGAGCTCTTCGTAGGCTTCACTAGACGTCGTGTCAGCACCGGCGCGCGCGGCGGCACGTGCCAGTCCGAGCAAAGAATTAGTTCGCAATTGGCTGCGGGTTAGCTGGTCTTGATATGCAAGCACTGCTTGGTCATCGTCACCGAGCTCCGAGAGAACATCACCTAGCAGTTCCGCGGTTGGCTTTGAGATCCGCGGAGGCCCGTAACGAAACGGTATGCTCGCTTGCATCTCGGTCGCCTGTCGCGCCAGCTCCAGTGCTTTCTCCCCATTTCCTTCCGCAACTGCAATGACGGCTCCGACTTCTAATCTCAGTATGTCAACTTCCTTTTGCGTCAGGATTATTTCCGGGTTGCCGTTTCCGCCGGTGTTTATCATCGCCAGGAATTTTCGCGCTCTGTCGAGATGACCCAGTTTTGCTGCAGCAAATGCGCGTGCAAAGTAATAGTGCGGGATTTCCATATCGACGCCCGGTGGTGCGAGCCATTCGCCGACTTCCGCCCACGACTCCGTGTCGATTATATGGCGTGCTAGCATCGCCCCGTAGTAGGAGGGCTCGCGCGGCAACGGATCATCGCTGATGCGTTCACGCGCCATCTTCAGCATCTCACGTGCCTCGTTCAGATGACCCTGCTGTAGACGTCCATAGTGAAGCCAGTAGCGGTGATGCCATGCCTCTCGGCTTCGATACCCCTCGCCAACGGTTTTTGCGGACTCCACCCGTAGCGCCGTGACGTTGGCGGCGATCATGTCGTCCCAGAGGCCGAGGGCGACATAAATATGGGATGTCATGTGTTGCGCGTGAGCAGCGTCGCCGGCGATTTTCTCGTAAGCCCGTGCCATTGGCAGCCCAAGAATCGCATGAACGGGATCGTCGTAAGAGTGAATCAGGTAGTGAGCGGCGCCCGGATGTAAGCGGTTGGCGTCCCATACCGGCGTCAGGACGGCGGCCGCTTTCATGTAGGTGGAATACTCGCGATTCGCGCTGCCGACACCCAACACGGAGAGCCCATAGAACGCCCTTGCTTCCAAGTCGTCTGGGTAGGTTTCGTGGACCCGTTTCATCGCGTTTCGATATTGGATGTCTCGCTCCAGCTTGCCGAGATCCTTCGTTTGCTCGGTCATTGCAAAGAGGGTCTCGGCTGCTCGGAGATAGTCCTTCTCGCGCTGCGTGGGAGCCTTGGCGGCGCGTTCGTCAGGCGTCGCACCCAGTCTGTGCAATACCGATTGCGCAGCTTCCAGGTGTTGCACGCGCCAGAGAGAGTGATGATTGGTCATCGCTTCACCCCAATAGGCCATCGCGAAATCTGGGGCGAGCGTCTGCGCCTGTCGGAACGCGACCGCGGCGGGAGCGTATTCGAAACTATGCATATACAGGACGCCCCGAATAAATGCGTCTTGGGCGTCCTGGGCCGCGGAGGTCGGGAACTCAATCTTGCCCAACGTGGGGTGCTCTGCTGGAGAGGCCGACTGCGATGCTGTCGTCAGCAGGAGAACGAGCGATGCCGTGATTTGAAACCTAGTCCAGCCATGCGTCACCATGGGCCTACCCCTTAGCTGTCCATGATTCAATTAGATGGATTCGAGAGCGGCCATCTGACATACGACGTCAGTCGGGCGTAGCGAATTTTCAGCCTAAATCTCCTACGCTCTTGTCGGACCCACTCTGAAGAAAATACTCGCTCATCGTCACTGTCCGAATTCGTCCGAGGTCAAGGAACGACGTGACGCTCCGCAGCATGGTGGCCATGTTGCGAGCGAGTTCCCACGGCGAGTTCGCCCCATAGAAAAGAAACGGGTTCGTCACGTGGCGCATCGAGGGCCATGCCTCTTCGACGATGCCCTCGAAGGGCGCGGCCGCCGGGGTGAGCGCGCGTTCTATGACATTGCGTACGTAGCGGCTACGAGGCTGCATCGCCTCCGACATAGGGGATTGTCGGCCGTGCCAGCGGCTGATCCACTCTTCCTTTGACAGGCGCTTCGGCCGCTCCATCAGGGTGACAGCGAGCACGCCCGGTGAGCGTTCGCCGTCCGGCCAATCGCGGGGCTCGGCATGCCGGTTTCCGCCGTAGTCGGTGTAGACGTGTTCATCGACCAGGTATCCGGCGATCTGGAAACCCGCTCGGCGCAGCACGTCTTCGAGGGGCCAGCGAGTTTCCGGATCTTCGATCCACAAATTCACCTGCGCGCGGACGGGCGCCTCGCGCAGCAGACTTGGCGCCGGCGAACGGACGTCCGCGAGGGGATCGTCGATGTTCATCTGCAAGCGAGCGGTGCCCGCGGAAAGCTCGGGCGCGCAATCGTCTAGTAGAACGCGGCGAGTCTGCTCTTTGGTTCTGCCGTCGAGTTCGTAACAGAGGTAGATGAGCTTGCGGAGCGCAGCCGTCATTGAGTGCGGTCGCCGCGCAACGCGAGGTCGTAGAGTCGCTTCGCGTCCGGCAGCATCGCCGGGAGACCGTCGCCGGATTGAATCGTCGGGTGATACCCCAGCTCCTCGCGCGCCTTGTCGATGCAGAACGAGGCGTCGCGAGTGATGTTCAGCATTCCGCGGTAGGCGAGAGCTGGCTCCGGCCCGCCGAAGTGGTGGATCCATTCGAGCAATCGCCCGAGTACGAGCATCACGCCCGCAGGCACGCGGCGACTGGGCCACGGGGCACCGAGCCCCTCGACGAGCGGCCGAAACCACTCGAGGCCGTTCATCGGTTCGCCGTCGGTAATGAAGAAGGCCTCACCTCCGACGCGATCGGGTGTCTCGGCCAGCGCGGCCGCGGCGAGCAGGTGGGCGTCGATGGCGTTCACGACGTGAGTGTTGTCGAGCACGGCACTCCCGTCACCCACGAGCATGACGAAGCGTCCTGCTGCGAGCTGCTCGATGAATTCCGTGATCATGATCGCACCGTCGCCGGCTCCCCAAAGCCCGCCGAGCCGCAGCGCTGCGGTTCGGAGCCCGTCGCCGTCTTCGGCCAGGACCTCGCGCTCGGCCGCCGACTTCGACTCTCCATAGAGATCGCCCTCGCCCTCGCCGAAGGTTGGCAGCGTCTCGTCGCCCTCGCGCACAGGAGTTCGCATTGCAACGTTGATGGTGCTCGTGTAGACGAGGCGTGCGACGCCCTTTGCTCGACACGCGCGGAGTACGTTCTGCGTGCCGAGTACGTTCACGTCGAAGACTTGGCGACGCCGCTCGGGCCGGT
>JAPULC010000249.1 GCA_027295305.1 Gammaproteobacteria bacterium | reverse complement strand
TTCTACGGCACCAACCGAATGGCGAAATACCCCGAGACGCTCGTGTATCTGAGCCCGAAGGGGCAGACGTCCTTCAACCCCGACCCGATTGCGATTCTCAAGAACCCGCCAAACCCCGAGCTCGCGCAGCGGATGGTGGATTTCGTGCTGTCCGAAGAAGGGCAAGCTCTTTGGGCGCTGCCGGTCGGTCACCCCAAGGGACCGCGGCTCACGGCCCTCGGCCGGCAACCCATCCGCATCGACGTGTACGAAAAATATGCCGGGCAACTGGTTTCGAGCATCGTCAATCCCTACGAGGTCGGCCAGACCCTGGAGCTGGATGCCGAGCTTTGGGCCGATAGCTACGGCCTTCTACGACAACTCGTGTGGGCCGCGGCGGTGCGCAATCTCGATTATCTCAAAGCGGCCAAACGGAAGCTGATCGACACCGACTTCGACGCCGATCGGCTGTCCCTTTTCAATCGGCTGCCGGACAACGTGGCTACGCGCGAAGCCGTCGCCGAGACCAATGAGCTGCTCAACGACCGCAAGCAGCGCGACATCATCGTGACCGATTGGGTGGTGTTCTTCCGAGACCAGTACGAGCAAGTCGCGCGTTGAGTACGCTTTCACCCATCACCCCGGCGGTGCTGACGCGCCGCCTCTCGAGCATGCTGCGCGAGGAACGCTCGGCGACGCTGCTCGCGGCAATGCTGACACTCGTGGTGACGCTGTTTCTGCTCGTGCCGATCGGGAAGACGATCAGCATCGGCTTCTACAGCGACGGAACACTCAGCGGCTACTGGTTCTCGCGAGTCGTCTCCAACCCGATCCTGATGGCGGAACTCGCCAACACCGTGCTACTGGCAGTGACGACGACGCTGGTGTGCATCGTCATTTCGCTGCCGCTCGCGATCGTCCGCGCACGCTATACGTTTCGAGGTCTCGGCGTGCTCAGCTTGCTGGTGTTGATGCCGCTGATATTGCCACCCTTCGTCGGCGCCATTGCCATGAAGCGGTTCCTGGGCCAATTCGGGGTCTTGAACCTGATGCTGGAAGAGCTCGGGATCCTCGACTTTGCGCAGTCGCTGCCGCCGGATTGGATGGGCAGCGGTTTCATCGGCGTGGTCATTCTCCAGAGTCTGCACCTGTTTCCCATCTTGTATCTCAACATCTCCGCCGCGCTTGCCAACGTCGATCCGGCCTTCGGCCAAGCGGCGCGTAACCTGGGGGCCTCGCGCCTGCAGACCTTCGTGCGCATCACGTTCCCGCTGATCATGCCGGGGTTGTTCGCCGGCGGCACCATCGTGTTCATCTGGGCGTTTACCGACATCGGCACGCCCGTCATCATCGGCTACGAGCATCTGACTCCGGTCACGATTTTCAAAGAGCTGGCCAACGCCGAGATCAATCCACGCACTTTCTCTCTGGTGTTCATCATGCTGAGCGCGTCGATCGGTTTCTATGTGATCGGCAAGTTCTTTCTCGGCCGTGGGGGCGTTGCGGGTGAGACGAAAGCCTCTGTCGCCGCCGAAACCACCGAGCTCGGCCTCGCAGGTACATTGTCAGCCTGGCTTCTGTTCGGCGTCGTGATCGTCCTCTCGGTGCTCCCGCACGTCGGCGTGCTGTTGATGGGCATTTCCGACCATTGGATCAATTCGATCCTGCCCGAGTCCTATACGATGCGGCACCTCGTCTTCGTCATGACGAGCCCGGAGACGATGGGCAGCATCGTCAACAGCTTGAAGTATGCCGGCATAGCCACGCTTCTCGACGTCGTCCTCGGGTCAATTGCGGCATGGATCATCATTCGCAGCAGGATCTACGGGCGCTCCGTGCTCGATGGGCTCTGCATGCTGCCGCTGGCGGTGCCGGGTTTGATCCTGGCGGCGGGCTACGTGGCTATGACGGCGCAGGGTACTTGGCTCGAGTCCATCGGCCCGACGCAAAACCCTTTCCTGATTCTGGTCATTGCGTATGCGATCAGGCGCTTGCCTTTCGTCGTGCGCGGTGTGTCCGCGGGCCTTCAGCAAGTGCCGGTCTCGATGGAAGAGGCGTCGCGCAATCTCGGTGCCTCGACGCTCTCCACATGGATACGCATCACGACGCCGCTGATTTCCGCGAATATCATTGCGGCCGCTGTGCTGACATTTTCGTTTCACATGCTGGAGGTCAGTGATTCGCTGATCCTCGCCCAGACCACGGAGTACTACCCCATCACCAAGCAGATCTACCGGCTGGCGACCTCGACCGGATCGCCCGAAGCCGTCAATCAGGCAGCGGCGATGGGCGTATACGGCATCCTGTTGCTGGGGGTGACACTGGGGGCTGCGAGTGCCCTGCTCGGCAAGCGGCTAGGCATGGTATTTCGCGTATGAAGATACTTGTACGTTGTTCCGGGTGGTGCCTGCTTCGTGCAGCCTATACGCCAGGGGTGGGTCCATAGGTGGAAATCGCACTGGACGTGGTGACCAAGGAATACGAAGGGTCTTCGTCGTCGACCCCCGCATTGTCGAACGTATCGGTCAAGATCGCATCGGGCGAGTTTTTCTTCCTGCTCGGTCCGAGTGGTTGCGGCAAGACGACGCTCCTGCGGCTGATCGCCGGACTGATCCAGCCAACTGCTGGGCGCATTCTCTTCGACGGTCGCGACGTGACGGGCCTGCCCGTCGACAAACGCGGTACGGCGCTGGTGTTCCAAGGCTACGCGCTGTGGCCTCACATGACCGTGCGCGACAACGTCGAGTTCGGACCGAAAATGAGGGGCGTACCGCGTGACGAACGACGCCGTTTGGCGTTCGAGCAACTCGAGCGTGTGGAGATGGGGGAGTTCGTCGACCGCAAGCCCAACCAGCTCTCTGGTGGGCAGCAGCAGCGCGTGGCTTTGGCGCGCGCGCTTGCTGCGGGAACGCAATGCCTGCTCTTCGATGAGCCCTTGAGCAATCTCGACGCGCGGCTCAGGCTGCACATGCGAGACGAGCTCAAGAGCCTCGTCAAGTCGACGGGCGTGACGGCGATCTACGTCACCCACGACCAGAAAGAAGCCTTGTCCATGGCCGACCGGATCGCGGTGATGAACGTGGGGGAGATCGTGCAGATCGGCACGCCCGAAGAAGTCTACAACCGCCCGGCGACACGCTTCGTCGCCGACTTTCTCGGTGAGGCGAACTTTCTCGACGGCCGCATCAGCGCATCTGGCAATCCGGCGCGCATCAAGACGCCGTTTGGCGAGCTGGTCGGGCTCGACGAGCGCCAACGCCCCGACGACAGCCCCGTGATTTGCTGCGTACGTCCGGAGCACGTACGCCTGGAGCGCGCCCAGCAAGTGTCGGAATCGGTTGAGTCGTCCGAATCCGAGAACGCCCTGACCGCGACCATCGTGTCGAGCGTCTACTTGGGTGACATGCGTCAATACGTGTGTACGTTCGACGCGCACGCCGACACCGAATGGCGAGCGGCGACCTTGGCCGATGGATCACAACGTCTCGACCCGGGCGATCGTGTGCAGCTGACGTTCGACGCCGATCGAGTCGTGCTCCTCGATCGCTGACGCATGATTTAGGCGCGCCGAGGCGCCGTTCTTCAGGTCCGCCCATGAAAACGAAGCCTTCCTGTCTCGCGCCAACGGACGACTTGTTTGGCTTGCTTCTTGAGTGTTCAATACTAGACATGATCGCTTTCCTACGGTTGTGGGAAGTTACGTAGGCGGGCCTGGCCCTTTCGGCAAGAAAGCCGTAGCGCCCTACAGCGACACTTGAGCTCTGCGGCGCTCAATCATAATCGTCAACTATGGCCATCAGCATCAAACGACTCGGCAGTGATCGCGACCCTGAGGAGGGGTTGCGAATCGGGACGGTGCGCCGACCGCCCCGGGGTATCAGGAAAGAAGAGTACGCCGAACGAAACATCTACGATGTGTGGTTTCCGAATCTTTCACCCAGTGAAACGCTGCTCAAGGAGTTCTTTCCAATTCACGATGCGCAGTCGTGGAAGAAATTTCGGCGAAGGTTTCTGATGGAAATGAAAGAACCGATGGCTTCTCGAGACCTGGATCTTCTGGCTGCGCTGTCGCACGAGACCAACTGCTCCATCGGGTGTTACTGCGAGGATGAAGCGCGTTGTCATCGATCCCTGTTGCGGGAGTTGCTGGAGAAACGGGGCGCCGACATCAGGTGACCGTGTACGCGACGTATCCCGCAATAGGCTGAAGACTCAAGGAATCTCGAAAAATTCTGTGGGAGCGGCTTCAGCCGCGAATGGTGAATCTTGCGACCCCACTATTCGCGGCTAAAGCCGCTCCCACACCAGAAAACACTCGCTCGATTGGAGGTTTTTCGACGTTCCCTCAAGAGAACTCGAAGCCCTCGTAGTCGTGGTCCGCAACCTCGGCAAGACGCTCCCGATAAGCCGGCGCGCCGCCGAAGTAGACCATGTAGCGCAGCGTGTCGTGGCCGTCGACGTTGGAATTGTAGCCGGTGAACCAGGACTTCGTGTCGGCGATCATGTTGCCTTCGTAGAAGCTCTTGACGTGCTCCACCCACTCCTTCTCGGCTTCCGCGGTCGGCTCCATGCGGCGGTAATCTTGCGCGCGGAAATACCCAATGAGTTGCGTCGACCAGTCCACGGTTTCCTCGATGCCGCGCGGAAAGTTGGTGGACACCGAACCGCTTTGCGGTCCGGCCAGAATGAGCAGATTGGGGAACCCGTGCGTGCCCAGACCCAGGAAGGTCTCCGGGCCGTCGCGCCATTTTTCGCGGAGCTTCTCGCCGTTGCTGCCGGTGATGTCGATGCGGTCGAAGGCGCCCGTGATGGCATCGAACCCCGTTGCGTACACGATCACGTCGAACTCGTACTCGCGCTCCGAGGTCTTGATACCTTTTGGCGTCACGCGCTCGATCGGCGTCTCGTTCACGTCCACCAGATGCACGTTGTCGCGGTTGTATGCCTCGTAGTAGTGGGTCTCGAGCGGCACGCGGCGCGTGCCGAAACCGTGGTCCTGCGGAATCAGTTTCTCCGCCGTTGCCGGGTCGTCGACGCGTTCGCGGATCTTGTCTGCGATGAACTGCGAATATTCGGCATTGGCCCTTGGGTCCATGAACACGTCACGAAAGTTGCCGAGCCATTTACCGAAGCCGCGCGACCGATACAACGCCTCCCAGAACTCGAGGCGTTCTTCCTTCGAGATCTTGAAGAATTCGCGCCGGTCCGGACCGTGAAGGAAGCCGCCGGGCGTCTTTCGGCAGCGCGCGAAGATCTCGTCGTAGGAGGCCTTGATCTTCGCTTGCTCCTCGCCGTCGATGGGGCCGTTGTGCAGCGGCGCGCACCAGTTGGGCCGGCGCTGGAACACGGTGAGCTCGGCAACCTTGTCGGCGATGTCGGCGATGACCTGCACGCCGGTCGCGCCGGTGCCGATGACGGCGACGCGTTTGCCGTCCACGCGCACGCCTTCAGGGCAGTAATAGGTGTGAAACGACTTGCCCTGGAAGCTATCGACGCCCTCGATTCGCGGCATCGTCGCCGCGGACAGCATGCCGATGGCGGTGAGCAGCAGTCGGGTCGTGAGGGTCTCGCCGTTCTCCAGCTCCACGGTCCACGCGCGCGAGTCCTCGTCGAACGTGGCGGCCTTGACCGTGCAGCCGAAGCGCATGTGAGGAAGCAGCTCGAGCTCGTCCACCACATGGGTCAGGTACCTGAGCGTTTCGGGCTGCCCCGCGAAATGCTCGCTCCAGCTCCACTCTTGTAGCAGCTTCTTCGAGAACGAGTAGCCGTAGGTGTAGCTCTCCGAGTCGAATCGTGCGCCTGGATAGCGGTTCCAGTACCACGTGCCGCCGGGGCCCTCGCCCGTCTCGAGAAGCGTCACATCGACCCCAAGCTCGATTAAACGATGCAGCATGTAGATGCCGCACACCCCCGCGCCGATGATGATCGCTTCGTGCTGCGGTTGGAGCGCGTGCAGCGTCGCCTTGCCCGCGTCGGTCATTCCGACTCCTCCTGCATCCTCCTGCATCCTCCTGCATCAATGACACGCAGAGTGACCGTGAACCGGGGGCGGCGTCAAGCTGGCGAAGAGTCGGTTACGTCGTTGCCCGCAGGGCGAGAACGACATTCGCTGTCCGATGGACCAGGCAGAGCAGTTCTACGCTGCGTTGGCAGAACATGGGTGTCGATGAAATAGATATGAAATGGATCGTCATTCTGCGGTCCATTCGATCCACGTCACGGGAGGACTGTGATCGTAGCCTGCTCAGCTTCGTGAACTGTGTCCATTCCCGCTCTTTCTCCGACCGCGTGTGTGAATCAGTCGTAGGTTCGCAGCGCCTTGACGTGAGATCTTGCACAAGCCCTGCGTGGGCCA
>JAPULC010000248.1 GCA_027295305.1 Gammaproteobacteria bacterium | reverse complement strand
GTGGGCGCTTTCGACGCGGCGGGCAATGTGGGCGAAGAAGTGACGGTCTATCAGATGACCAAGAAGGGTCTAGCGCTGCAAGCGACGTTGCAGGGCACGAAGTACTGGAAAGACGGCGACCTCAACGAGTCTTGATTCGACAATTAGACGCCACGCCAGCGCTCAGACGCGCGTATCGGTGGGCTTCTGTTGAAATATTGCGGAGCAGATTCCCATGGCCAAGCCACTTCAGGATCAGATCGCTCTAGTCACCGGCGCCTCGCGCGGGATCGGCAAGGCAATTGCCCTGGAACTCGGGCGCGATGGTGCGCAGGTCCTCGTGTGCGCACGCACCGAGACGTCCACCGATGAGCTGCCCGGTTCCATCGGTGAGACGGTGGCAACGATCGAAGCCGACGGTGGGAAGGCCGAAGGCCTGAAGCTCGACGTTACCGACGACGCCAACGTCGATGCGGTGATCGAGCAGGCGTGGAACGGCTACGGCCGCATCGACATCCTCGTGAACAACGCGGGGATTCTGGGAGGCGGCGGGCCGTTTCTCGAAGGAGACCCGGAACTCCTCGATCGTTTCTATCGCACGAATCTGCGCGCACCGTACGTGATTGCGCAGCGCGTGGGTGCGCGTATGGCGCAGCAAGGCAGCGGTGTCATTTTCAACATCAGCTCCGGGCTGGCCCGGCTTCCGGATCCTTCTCGCGGTCCGGGGGGCGGTAGGGGGCCGGGTGCGGTTTATGGTGCCACCAAGGCGGCTCTCGACCGATTTGCCGTGGGTGTTGCGGCGGAACTGCGCGAAAAGAACGTTGCGATCGTCAACATCTACCCCGGATTCACGCTCACCGAGACGATGGAGAGACGTTTTCCGCCAGGCATGGACACCTCGCGCATGGAGCGACCGGAAACCTGCGCAAAGGGGCTCGCCTACATGTGTCGAGACCCGATGAAGTACACGGGCCAGATTGTCGTTACCCGAGAGCTCGTCGATCAGCACGGGCTATGAGTGACCTCGAAGGCGTCAGCAGCACATAGATTGCAGGCAGCAATAAAAGATCCGCCAGCAGCGCACCGAAGAAGGTCACCGCCGCGACCAGTCCCATGTCTCTGATGGCGAGCAGCTGGTTGGTGATCATGCTGAGAAATCCGGCGATCAGCGCAATCGTGGTGTAGATCACCGCGCGACCGGTGCCCTCCATCATGATGCTCACCTGTGCCGATGGATCAGAATGCTCGGACGACAACGCGCGCAGCCTTGAAGCGATGTGCAGGGTGTTGTCCACCGCGATGCCTAACGCAATGGCCAGCACGACGGCGGTACCGATACGTACGCGGATGCCGGTGGCAGCCATGAAGGCGAGAGGCAACATCAGCGGCACGAGGTTGGCGACCAGGGCTGCGATGAATAGCCGCCATTGTGAAAGCGCGAGCCATAGGATCGGTATCACTACCAGTAGCGCGGTCGCCAGCGAACGCAACATGTCGCCGAGAACCAATCGCATACCCTGCTGAGCCATCCACCATTGGCCGACGATTTCAGTCTCGTAATCCGGCCCGAATTGCTCTGTGCTCAGTTTCGCGACGGCGTCTCGATATTCTGCCGCGCGACGGGTCCCAAGATCACCCGTACGCACGAGAATCGCCAGCCGATCCGCCGAAGGGCTGATGCGCTCGCGGACCCGATACTGGAGCTCGGCCGCGTTGCGCATCGCGCTCAACGCCAGCTCGGCCTCGCCGCCGACCACATTGCGTGGAAGCAGATCCGCTACCGACGATACGGATTGGGTTTGAGGCAAAGCCTGCAACGCGCGCGTCAAGCCCGTCAGTCGCGCAAGGGTATCGGCGTCGAGCATGCTGCCTCCGTCTCTGCGCCGTACGCTGATCTCGGGTCCCAGAAAGCCCCCGAATTGCGCTTCGTTCAGCTCTTGCGCGTAACGAACCGGGTGGCCTGGCGGCAACTCTTCGTTGAAGCGCTGGTCTGCATCGATGCGGGGAACGAGAGCAAGCATCAACAACACGATGACTGCGCTGACGGTGATCACCGCTACGGGCCTGGTGATCGTGAGTCGTGTCGCGCTCTCGATCCAGCCGACTACCCACCGATTGATTCGATCGCGCGTCGGCTCCGCGTGCAGTGGTACTCGGCGGAGCAGCCAGGGTATCAGTATCTGGTTGGCGACCCAGGCCACGAGGACACCGCAAGCCACCGCGATGCCGAACTCACGAATGACCGGCAGACGTGCGGCGCTCAAAGCCATGAATCCCGCCATGGTGGTCAATGTCGTCAGCGCGCACGCCTGACCCGTCGTTGCCAGCATTTCGGATGTGGCGAGGTCCGCGCGACCACCGGACTGACGGCTGCCTAAGAAGGCAACCACCATGTGCACCGCATCCGCCACCCCCACCACCAGGATCACCGCGGGGATGACGCTATTGATGATGGTGATCGGTGCGCCGGCCCAGCCCATCAGCCCGAGCGCGGCGGGCACGGCCATACCCACCGGTATGAGGCATGCGATCACCGCCCGCCACTGACGAAACAGCAACCAGAGGAGCAAAGACAGCATCAGCACCGTCAGGCCGGTCGCGATGACTTGATCGCGCAGAATCAGATCTTCGTACGCAGCTTCTACGACGGAGACGCCGGTGACGTACAGCCGGCTAGCCTCCGGTAGGTTCGAATTGAATACGTTGTCGAGACGGTGGAGGATTTCGCGCCGTGCCCGAAGGTCTTCCATCCGTGGTGCGAGTCTCACGGCGACGAGTGCGTAGTGGTTGTCCGAGCTGAGCAGACGGCGTGCCGGATGACCCGCCGTGCGTAAGTTCTCCAGCAGGGGACCCAGAATGTCGTCGTCGGCCAGCGCATGAGTGGGAATCACGGAACCCAACTGCAGACGACCGTTCTCCCATTGCGGTATGCGCAGCGTCGTGAGGCTGATGACTTCATCGACACCCGTTACGGAGCCCACCGCCAATGACAGATGATTCAGCGCCCGCACGAATTGCGGTTGCAAAACGTCCTCGTGCTCGATGATGTAGGTGGCGAACGCGCCCGAAGCTTGGCCAAAAATCGCTTCGAACTCGCGTGTTGCATGGTCCTGCGCGGCGCCACTCGC
>JAPULC010000247.1 GCA_027295305.1 Gammaproteobacteria bacterium | reverse complement strand
GGCATCTACCTGTGCCGCGAGCGCCAACACGTGGACAACCACACCTGCATCGAGCACTGTGCCCCTCATTGCACCAGTCAGGAAGATTTTCACGGCATCGTTCTCGATCGCGCACGGGCGGTGTTCAACGGCAGAGTGCACATCCACCCGGGAGCGCAGCAAAGCGATGCGCGCCTCGACAATCGCAATCTACTGCTCTCCGCCGACGCGGAAGTGGACACCAAACCCGAGCTCGAGATCTACGCGGACGACGTGAAATGCGCGCACGGTGCTACGGTGGGCGACCTCGATGCCGATGCCATGTTCTATCTCACGTCGCGAGGCATTGACCCAACCACCGCGCGGAGTCTGCTCGTGCACGGTTTTGCGAGGGCCCGCATCGATCAGATACCAAATGCTTCGGTGCGCGAACAGATCGAAGACCTGCTGTTTTCGACACTTAGGGGCGCCTCGTGAGCTCTCACCGCCAGTTCGACGTGGAGAGCGTGCGCCAGTGCTTTCCTCTGCTTGCCCAGCAGATCAACGGCCATCCACTGGTGTATCTGGACAATGCGGCGACGACGCAGAAACCGCAAGCCGTGCTTGATGCGCTCGTGGCCTACTACCGCAACGACAACGCCAACGTGCACCGCGGCGTGCACGCCCTTGCGGAACGCTCAACGGCAGCATTCGAGTCTGCAAGGCAACGCGTAGCGACGTTCGTCAATGCGAGGAGCCATCGCGAGATCGTGTGGACCCGAGGCACCACCGAATCCATCAATCTCGTGGCCCATAGCTTCGGTGGAGAAAACCTCCGTCCTGGCGACGAGATCTTGCTGAGCGACATGGAGCACCATTCCAACATCGTCCCATGGCAACTGGTCGCGCAGCGCACGGGAGCCGAGCTGCGCGTGGTCCCGGTCACCCCCGAGGGTGAGCTCGACCTCGATGACTTCGATCGGCTGCTCAGCGAACGCACGCGCATCGTGGCGATGGTTCACGTATCCAATGCGCTGGGCACCATCAACCCGGTGGAAGAGATCTGCCGTCGCGCACACGACGCCGGCGCCGTGGTTCTGCTGGACGGTGCACAGGCCGCTGCCCACTTGCCAATCGACGTGCAGGCGATTGACTGTGATTTCTATGCGTTCTCCGGCCACAAGATGTATGCCCCAACTGGAATCGGCGTTCTCTACGGCCGGGAGTCGTTACTCGATGCCATGCCCCCTTGGCAGTCGGGGGGCGAGATGATCCGCACGGTATCGTTCGATCACACCACGTTCAACGAGCTACCCTACAAGTTCGAAGCCGGCACGCCGAACATCGCCGGCGCCATTGGACTGCGCGCCGCCATCGACTTCATCGAGAGCTTGGACCGCGGCGCGCTAATCGCCCACGAGGAGCATGTTCGAAAACTCACCGAGTCGCTCCTGCAACAGAACGAGAACGTACGCCTGATTGGTACCGCAGCGAACAAGACGGGCGTCGTGTCCTTTCTGCTCGACGGCGCACACCCTTCGGATGTCGGAACGCTTCTCGACCAGCAGGGCGTGGCGGTTCGAACCGGACATCATTGCGCGATGCCGCTGATGGAACGTTTGGGCATACCCGGAACGGTGCGCGCATCGTTTGGCATGTACAATTCCGAAGAGGAAGTTCATCGCTTGATGGATGCGATCACCAAAGCGCAGAGCTTTCTGTAAAGCACTGAAGCCAGAGCGAGCCAGTCATGAGCGTACAGACCTTCGACCCGACCCAGGCGGGCATCACCATGACCGACGCGGCATTGGCGCATACGCAGCGTCAGCTCGCCAAGGTGGGCGCCTCGGCGCTTCGTCTCGCAACCAAGAAAAGCGGTTGCTCGGGGTACATGTACGTTGTGGAGTACGTCGACACGCCTACTTCCGCCGATACCAGATTTCGGATCTCGGAGGATGTCTCGGTATATGTCGACCGCGCGAGCCTGCTCCTCGTGCAGGGAACCGAAATCGACTACGTCACCGAAGGATTGAACTCCTTCATCAAGTTCAACAACCCCAACGCCCAGGCCGAATGTGGCTGCGGCGAGAGCTTCTCTGTCTGATGGTAAAAGGTCTGATGGAAAGCAAGGTCTGATGGAAAGCAAGGTCGTCGTCGTTCAGCGCGACTGCATCGCGCGTATGGTACCCGTGGGAACGCCGATCACGATTCCCAAGGACACGTTCGTGACCGTCACCCAGGATCTGGGGGGCAGCTTCACGGTGGTGATCAACGGCAACATGGCGCGCGTCGACAGCACCGATGCCGATGCCCTCGGCTTCGAGCCCCTCGAGCTCGAATTCGAGGCCCCAACGGATGATCGCGTGCGAGAGTCGGACGTTTGGGACACGATGCGTACAGTCTACGACCCCGAAATTCCCGTGAACCTCGTCGATCTCGGCCTCGTCTACAGTTGCGAGCTGCACCACAATGATGGAAGAAACTCGGCACACATTCGCATGACGCTCACCGCACCCGGTTGTGGCATGGGACCCGTGCTGGTGGAAGAGATGAAGTATCGACTTCAAAAGGTGCCCAACCTTCACGACGTCGAGGTCGAGCTGGTCTTCGACCCGCCGTGGGACCGCGACATGATGAGCGACGAGGCGAAGCTCGAGCTCGGAATGTTCTAGCCACTCAAGAGTCGCACAAGCTCGTCGACATGGCAGCCGCACCCGAAACATTCAACGAAGTTCCATTCGGCGCAAGCGTCACCCTCGACGATGTACGAGAGGGATTCGAGCTCTTCGACGATTGGGAGAGCCGCTATCGCTACGTCATCGACCTCGGCAAGGACCTTCCTCATCTCGACCCGGCACTGCAAACCGATGACCATCTGATCCGCGGGTGCCAGAGTCAGGTCTGGCTTTACCATCGCCACGACAAGGACACGAACCGGCTGTTCTTCGTCGTGGACAGTGACGCACTCATCGTGCGCGGACTCGCAGGCATCGTGCTGTCCGCCTTCAACGGAACGAGCCCCCAGCACGTCCTCACCTTCGACATGGAAGGCTTCTTCGCGGAGATCGACCTGATCGGCCATCTGAGCCCCACGCGCGGCAATGGTCTGCGCGCAATGGTCGCCCAAATCCGCAAAGTGGCATCGCAGATACGCTAACCGGTTGTTGTCCGGAGATTGCCGTCCCTGGGTTTACACCTTTTGCTCCTTGCACTTGGGACGATAACTGTATATACATCCATATATCCTGCAGCTGGACCAGACCCCATATGCGCAGCCGGACTCACGTCTTCCGGATGCACCACGGCGCGATACACGAGGTCCCCATCGACCAATGGGTGCGTTTCGTGAACGGTCACTTTGCGTTGCCGAGCGATCCGGCCGGGGAGCTGCGAATCGTGTTCATGACCCTCACCACCGAAGCAGACGGGCCTCGGTTTTGCCCAGGCATCGAGGGAGCGATCTACGCCACCGACCTGCATGGATACGTGCAGAAGGACCGCATGTTCCCAACGGTCCGGGAAGACCCTCTGGAGGACCGCTCGGGGCGCGTGGTGGATGCACGCCAGCGTTTCGTCGTGAAGAGGGCCCGCAGCCGCTATCGATGGGTGCCCGACCCAGAGCTCTGTGAGAGGCTTCTCATCCGGGT
This sequence comes from Gammaproteobacteria bacterium, assembly GCA_027295305.1. Lineage (GTDB taxonomy): Bacteria > Pseudomonadota > Gammaproteobacteria > Pseudomonadales > Azotimanducaceae > JAPULC01. Next base: position 5,957 of record JAPULC010000247.1, on the reverse strand, counting down.
CTTAGGTGTTCCGGGGGAAGACGGCGTCTCGCCGGGCTAGTTCTCGTCCTGTTTTCGGGACCGGGTTATGCGGCGCCGAGCTCTTGAATCAGAACGCTTCGCACCGCGGCGAATTGCCGTTGGATTTCGTCGACGACGTCGCTCACTCCCTCGAGCTCCCCTTCCTTCGCCATGTTCTCGGCCTTCTGACACCACTGGGCCAGGGTGACCGCGCCGATGTTGCTGCAGCTTCCCTTGAGGCTGTGCGCGAGCTCGCGGAGCTGGTAGGTGTCTTTGGCAATCACTGCGACACGCACGTCGTCAATGCGAGTCCTGGTATCGGAAAGGTACGCTTCGATCAACTCGTCGAAGTCCTGGTCCATGATGTCGCGCAGCTCGCGCAACGTGCCGAGATCGAAGTCGCTGCTCAAGGTGACGGCTCTCGGTGCCACTCGTAGATCGCGCGCACCTCGTTTCCCTGACCCCAGTAGTCCACACGGTTGCAGAGTGCCATGACCAGGGGAATGCCGCGGCCAGCGAGATCCTCCTTGCCGACCGCACCGAGTTTGTCGAGGTAGCGCTCGAAGTCGAAGCCCGGGCCGCTGTCGGCAATCTCGATATGCAGCCTGCCACCGAACTCTGTCGGCTCGTGGTGGAAATGGAAGCGCACACTTCCGTCGGTCAGTTCGCTGAGGAGCTGCTCACGCTGGGCGTAGTAGGCTGCGAATCCTTCGGGCCCGGATTTCAGCGAAGAGTCGAGACCGATGACGCCATGCTCGAGCCCGTTGGAATACAGCTCCGAGAGCACCGTGAACAGATCGGAGCTATGCCCGCGCAGCCCAGGTACCTCCATCAGAAGATGCTGCAGAAGCGGCAACGGGTTGAAGCTCTTCAGCGATTCCGGCCCCAGCTCGAAGGTCATCTTCCAGTCCTTGGGTCCAGCGTCTCCGGCGCGATCGTTGCTCACCCGCGGACGCTCCAGCTCGGAGTTCTGCACCATCGTGAGCTCGACCATCGTCAGGTCGTCCTCACGTTCCTGCTCGCCCATGAATCCGTACACCGCATCCTTCACGTCGTCGAACAAACGCACCGCCTCGACATTGTCCTCGAATACCTTCATCAAGCCCGCCTCGCCAAACATCTCGCCCTGTTGGTTGCGCACCTCGTGAATTCCATCGGACCACATGAAGAAACGATCACCGGGCTCCAGGGAATACACCTCGAAGGATGCGTCGAACTTGCCCGGCTCCATCACGCCCAAAGGTAGATGTGTGGATTCGACGAGCTCGAGTAGACGGCTACGGGATCTGTAGAGAAAGCAACTCGGCAATCCTCCTTGCCACGCTTTCATCATTCCGGTGCGGAAGTCGATGTCCACCATGCACGCGCAGGAGAAGAAGCCCACCGGCAGAATGTGCTTGAGCTTGCGGTTGAGCTCGCGCAGCACGTCTTCGATCTGAAATCCCTTGGCCGTCATGCCGTAGAAGATCTCTGCCATGGGCATGATACCCATCGCGGCCGGCAAACCGTGACCGGTGAAATCTGCCAACAGAACGTTCATGCCGCCATGCGGGTTGCGATTGGCGAGCAGCACGTCGCCGTTGAATATCGCCAGCGGTGACAGAAGAAACTTGATGTTGGCGGCATCGAGGCATCCCGAATGCGCCACATTGTCGAAGATCTCCTTTGCGACCTCCTGCTCGCGCACCAGCGCCGCATTACTCTCGGCAATGTGATTTCGCTGCTGGCGCACGGTCGCGTGCATCCCGCGCATGCGCTCGAAGGCATTGATCTTCGCGCGCAGGATCACTTTGTTGTAAGGCTTCGAGAGAAAGTCGTCGCCGCCGGCCTCGAGGCAACGCACGAGCTCGTCGGCCTCCTGCAGCGACGTGAGAAAGATGATCGGTACCAGCTCGTCACCGGCAAGCGTTTTGATGCGTCGAGCTGCCTCGAACCCGTCCATCTTCGGCATCAACGCATCGAGCAGGACCATCTGTGGCCGCTCGGTTTCGAACGCCTGAATCGCTTGCTTACCGTCCTCCACGGCCAACACTTGATGACCTTCCTTGCGAAGCATGGAGGCGAGAATCATGCGGTCGGACCGATTGTCGTCGGCCACGAGGATTCTTATGGAGTGCGCCGGGGCGAACTCTCCCGCCTGGGGGCCCTCGGCTCCCGGTTCAACTGGTTGCGACTGCTGCACCGGACTACTCGATTTTGAACAGCTGCTCGAAGTTGGAGATGCTGAGAATCTTGCGGACATCGGGGTTGCAGTTGACGATCAGGATCTTCCCGCTGTCGCCGCCGGCATAATCCCGCAGCAGGAGCAGCATCCCGAGCGCGGAGCTATCGAGATACGTCGTGCTTCGCATGTCCACGAGATACTCTGCCGGTCGATCGCCGCCATTGGCCTCGTAGGATTCGCGAAATTCCTGATGCGAGCTGAAGTCGAAGCGGCCCTCGATGTTGATCTTGAGGGTTTTGCCCTCGCTGACGGGTTCTGACCAAATTGACATCAGAGTTCCTCGTATGAAATTCCTGGCTGAATGTGCTCCTGAAAGCATAGACCAGCTGTTCGTGATTGCCGGGCGAGGCCAGAGCTGGCGCGGCCTACAGCGCGGCGTTGTGGGCCCGCACACACGTTGAACAAAGGTGGATTCGCACCGCAGAACGAGGCGGGTTCGGCGCTTCGTGACGGGCCGGATTGGGGGCCTCGACGCGGCGCAGTTGCGCCTCAGAGCGAGGCGGAATCGTCGAGCAAGCGCGAGAGGTCGAGACGCGCGAGATCTTCCGGACGATCGAGGTCCCAAAGGGTGTCGAGCTCTACGCTCGTAAGCACGCATTCGCGGATCCGCTCACGCGTCTCATCCATCACCGCGGACGTGCCCCAGGACACCCCCTGAAACAGCCGCGGTTCATCCGTCGAGAGGCCGATGAGCACATACCCGCCATCCTCGGCGGGCCCAAGCACGACGTCCATGCCGCGCTCCAGCCCCCGACAAGCCTCGCCAAGGTATTGGGCATTCATCTCCGGACAGTCCGTGCCGATGATAATGGGCAACCTGCCCTGCCCCAGAGTCGCCGCTGCCGCTTGATACATGCGATCGCCGAGATCCGCGCCCGTCTGTCGCTTTACCGCCAGATCGTGCCTTTCGGCCAATTGCCGAATCTGCTCATTTTCCGGGTCGTCCGCCACCCAAAGCTCCACGCCTGCAAGCGAGGCACCCGCAGCAACCCCAACGGTCCGCTGGAGCAGCGCAAGATGCACCTGTGCTGCCTGCTCGGGGCTGAGTCGGGGCGTCAGGCGGGTCTTGACCTGCCCGGGTACGGGAGCCTTCGTGAACACGAGGATCCGGGCCATTGGGAACTCCATCCTCAAGAACCGCCGTAATACTGCCGACGCAGTCGCTCAGGATCTGCGCCGAGGAAATAGCGAAAACGTAATCCCCACATCAGAGCGATTGTGCGCCAGATTCCGTGGGTCTCCCAACGTCGGCTCGAGGTGGTGAGCTTCTCCACGAGGCAGATTGGGCGCCCCTGGCGCTTCAGTCGCTTGCTGAGCTCCACATCTTCCAGCAGCGCCTGCACAGGGATTCCCCCGATTCGAGTGAGCGCACTTCGTTTCACGAACATCGCCTGATCACCGGTCGCGATCGCGGAAAGACGCGAGCGAAGATTGATCATTCGCTCGATCACCCGGAACATCCAATGACGCCCTGACAGGCGCACGTTGAATCGACCCCAGGTGCCGTGTTCCTGCGCGAGTGCCGCCACGACACTGCGAAAGATGCCGGGACGCAGAAGCGTATCCGCGTGAACGAACCAGAGCGCATCTCCCGACGCCGCATTCACCCCGATCTGCATCTGCTGCGCTCGCCCCGGCGCGCTGGTGAGCAGAACGTCACACCAGGGACGTGCCCGAAGGACCGTTTCGTCGTCACTACCCCCATCGACGACGATAAGCTCGTGACCGTCGCGACGCGCTGCGTCGAACTGGTGAAGAAAACCCTCGATACCTTCCGCTTCATCCAGGACAGGCACGACGATCGATAACCGCATAAGGAGAAACCTAGTGACACCTGACCGTTGGTGGGGCCCGCGAGGATAGCTCGTGCCGTTTCCCCTGTCCTACCGCTCGGCTGCCCGTCACAGGAACTCGTCCGCCACCAGCTCTGCCACACGATGGGTCCACGTCAGAGGAAGTGGCTCCACCAACTCCTGCGACCGCTCGAAGTCGGGCGCGAACACGCGTTCTACCAGCCTGCGCACCGTGTCCGGATCCGAAGTACCGAGATTTAGCTCCTCGTTGACCTGCAGGCTCATCTTGTCGAAGTTTCCTGAGCCCATGCATGCCCATCCGTCATATACCGCGGCTTTCAGATGCGTCATTCCCGGATAGCGGTAGACGCGCACGCCGGCTCCCAGCAGCACGTTGATGGTCGAAGCATTGCTGAGGTTCATGGTGGCGTCATCGGCGTGCTCGGCGATGATGACACGCACATCGACGCCACGCCGACGCGCCTTGGCGAGCTCGTACACCACTAGATCGTCGGACATATAGGCGTTCTGAATGTACACGCGGCTCTGGGCACGTCGAATCGCGGCCAGCTGGGCCCGATAGATCTGCGAGTTGAAATCACGCGTAAACAGAAGCCGCAGAGGAACTCCTTCGGCATTCGAAGCCTCTCGACGCTTCAATAGGAATCGCGCAAGCAGGGCGATATCACCAAGCGGCCCGGATTGAGCCCAGGTCGCGTCGAATTCTCGCTGGATCACATCGACGACCGGCCCTCTCACCTCCATCATCATGTCATGCCAGTCGTAACGATATTCGCGACCGATGTTCATACCGCCAACGAACGCCACTTCGCGATCGATGATGGTGGTCTTGGTGTGGTCACCCGTCATCCATGGGTTCGTGCGCGTACGCACCTTGATCTTCGAGCCCCTGCGTAGATAGCTCGGCATCGAGCGTGGGGGACGAAAGTCCGGCGGCATCGTGGCAGGATCGGATTGGGTCGCAAAGAGCTCCCCCAGCCCGTCGAGGAGCACTCGGACACCTACCTCGCTCGAGCGGTCCTTCAGCCGATCGGCGATGAAGACCCCGTAGTCATCGCTGTCGAATATGTAGGTGCGAATGTCGATTGTGGACTCGGCGTGTTCCACAGCCTGGTTGAAACGAGTGAAGAACTCCTCCCCGTCCACGAGAAAATCCACCGACCCGAAGGACTTCAGGCCGCCGATCGTCCGATCCAGATGAGCTTCCCACGCCGCACTGTCCATGAACGCCCGCTGTGTGAGTGGCGGGATCGGCTGCCGTTCCAACGCGCGAATCTGCACCGCATCGATTGCGACCCTGCGCGCAAAACCGAGGGCGGATTTGCCGATCAGCGCGTAATACGCCGACAGTGTCGAAGCGGGTCGCAGGATCGGATCGATGTACCAGCTTCGCGCTCCGAGGGTGGCCGCCTGGCCGATACCGGCAATCATTCGCCCCATCTGCCGCTGCTTCGGCGACGCATTCGTCTGCTCCGAGGTCACAACCGCCGCTGTTTGCAGCTCCTGCCGTGGGTTGGACACGCAGGCAGCTAGCAGGATGCAGAGCGCCAGCGCGCCGATTCTGCAGCCCGTCTGCAGGGGCCGAGGAGCGCCGTTCGAAGCCCGCATGTCCGTCTCCCAGGTCGAGGAATGCAGGTGACTCTACGGACCTCCACCCGTTGGGACATGACGTGGGGCTTATGTTTTCCTTACGGATTCTGGCGGCGCCATACGCCCGCACGGTGACCGCAATGCACCCCGCGATGACAGCCATGTAAAATGGTGTGCATCAGCCCCGGTGGCACAGTGGATAGCGCGGCCGCCTCCTAAGCGGCAGGTCCCAGGTTCGAGTCCTGGTCGGGGCGCCATCTTAGGACAATGTAACTATCTGAATTGCTGAGATTTACTTGTTCGTGGCGTCGAGCTCGTGTGAATCTCCG
>JAPULC010000246.1 GCA_027295305.1 Gammaproteobacteria bacterium | reverse complement strand
GAAGGCAAGTTCCTTCCGACCGAGCCACGCGCGCGCTTCAAGGTGCTGCAATGGGTGCATTGGCAGATGGCGAACCTCGGGCCGATGATGGGCAACGCCAACCACTTCAAGAATTATGCAAAGAACATTGCCGACGACCCGCAACAACTCGAATACGGCACCAGGCGATTCGTCGGCGAAGTCGACCGACTGGCCGGCGTCATGGACGCGCAGTTGTCGGCCAACGAATACATCGCGGGCAGCGACTACACGATTGCCGACATGATCAACTGGCCGTGGGCCATGTTGATGGGGCGCATGATCGATGAGGGGGTGTGGGAGACGTTCCCCAATCTGAAGCGTTGGGTGGACGTGCTGCGTGCCCGTCCGGCGGTCGAGAAGGGGTTTCGGGTGGGCCGCGACCTCGGTCGGGGTGAGCGCACCGAGGAAGAGGAGAAGCAGCGCCGCGATCTTCTGTTCAACCAGACCAACGACAAAGTGCGAGCGGCGCGGGAGGCCGCCGCGCGGGATGCGACCAGGGAGACATGACGCATGGTCAAGCTCACCGGCATGACACTTCTGCTGAACGTCGAAGACGCGGCATGCAGCGTCAACTTCTATCGCGACGTCCTCGGCTTCGAGGTGGCCAACCAGATGGAGTCTGACGGGACTCTACGCTGGGCGCGCATCCAGTCGGGCTCGGTAAGTCTGATGATCAATCAGCCAGATGGAGCCGGCGGCAGCGAACGACGCGCGCGGGAGACGTGGTACGCCGATGCTCTCTTGTTTTTCGACGTAGAGGACGCGCGGGCGGCATGCGCCGAGTTCGCCGCACAGGGTCTCGATGTCGACGAGCCCAAGCACGAGCCCTACGGATGGGAGTTCCACCTGCGGGACCCCGACGGCTACGCGCTGGGCTTCACCGACAGGCAGTAGCTACCGTTTGGGATCGGTGTATTTTTCGACCTTCCTGCCTTTCCGCAAACTCCAGTTGCGCCACATGTCGTCAACGCTCACGGGCCAGTCATCCCGGAAGAGCTTTGCGTCCTTGAACCACTCGAACTGCCCGAGATCTCTGTGCTCTTCGTCGCTCATCACCTCGCGGTTGTGCGTGAAGTCGGCGAAGAGCGCCCAGCGGATGCTGCTGCCTGTGTGGATGCCAGCCGAGTGGACTGTGCGACCATGCCAGAAGATGACGGAGCCCTTCTCAGCGACGAGTTCGTAGGGCTCGATGTCTTCGACCACCTTGTTCATGACATCGTGATACGACGGCAGCGGCGACCAGTTCGACTCGTACTCGTGCGCCTGGAACATGCGCTTGTGGCTGCCCGGATAAACTGTGAAGCCGCCGCTGCGCGGTGACACGTCGTCCAGGTAGGCGGCGGCATTGAGCTGCTGGCACACTTGATCCGTATGCGGGCCGAGGGAGGCACCGCTCAGCCGCCTTTTCCCGCTCGGGTCCGCCGGGTCCTTGGTGGGGAAGACGGCGTAGACGCCGCGCATTCTAACGCTCGGCCGAAGGTCCTCACCCAGGAGCACCTCGGCTACCGCGCGCACGCTTTGGTCGTTGGGCAGCAGGTCCAGCAGATAGTCCGCGTCGCCAACATCATGCAGCTTTACGATGCGGCCCATGTGCTCGATGGGCTGGCGCCCCTGGTACGGGCCGGAGGTGGGGTGGGGTGGCATTGGCGCCCATTGGGGGTTCATCCAGGTTGCGCTGTCTTCGCGCGACAGCTCCCAACCCGACCCCTCGAGCACGGGTACCCGCTCGAGAAGGTGTGCCCAGATCTGGTCCAAGGCCGGTGCGAGCTTCAAAGGATCGAGCAGTCCTTTCTTGACGAAGAAGCCGTTCTTCATGAAGAAATCCATCTCTGCCTTGGACACCACTTCCCCCGGCACCGCCAGGTCGGGCATCTCGAACACGACGCTGAGCTTTTGCTTCCTACGCTGCGCCCTTATCCGCTCCTTGCGTAGCTCGGCGGAGTGCTCCTCGTTACTGGTTGTTCGTTCCTTGATGTTTGGATGCCTCGGCGACGACGGAGGTTAGAGAGCATAAACGATCTGTGTCAGCGCATGCCTTCCACCTGCGCCCACGCCTTGCGTGCGCAATCGACTGCGCGCTCGCGCTGCACGTCGAGCTCCAATTCCGAGCTCGCGATGCCGTCCAGCCCACGTTTGTAGACGCCTTGGATGATGGCCGCGAGGCGGAACAGGTTATAGGCCATGTAGAAGGACCAGTGCTCGATAGCGTCGTGGCCCGTCAACTCGCAGTAGCGCTGCCGCCACTCGGCCTCGGTTGGGATGCCGCGATCGGGTAGCTCGTCGATGAACGCGTCGAACTCCCCGTGATGGGCATACGCCGGGTGGTAGGAGACATCGCCCATGGGATGGCCGAGGGTCGATAGCTCCCAGTCCAGCACGGCGACGATTCGAGGCTCGGTCGGATGGATCAGCATGTTGCCGATGCGATAGTCGCCATGAATCACTGTCGTCTGGTCGCCTTCGGGGATGTGATTCGGCATCCATTCGATCAACCGCTCCATCTCGATGATCTCGTCGGTCGCCGATGCGCGGTATTGCTTCGACCAGCGGTCGATCTGCCGGGCGAAATAGTTGCCTGGCCGGCCGTGACGCTCGAGCCCCACCGTTTGAGGATCGATCTGATGCAGCGCGGCCAATATGCGAACGAAATCTTCGTAAACGGCGCGGCGCTCGGCCGGAGCGAGATTCGGCATCTCCGAGGTGGTGACCCGGCCCTCGATCATCTCCATGACGTAGAACGCCTGGCCAATGATCGATGCGTCGCCGCAATAGAGGTGCATTTTCGGCACGGGCACCTCGGAGTCGCGCAGCGCATGCATGACGCGGTGCTCGCGATCGACCTGATGGGCGGAAGGCAGCAGGTCCCCGGGGGGGCGTTTGCGCAGTACCCAACGGTCGTCGTGGGCGGTCATGAGAAACGTGGGGTTGGACGATCCGCCCACGTACTGCTGAAGCTTCAGGTCACCGCGGAACCCGGGCAGCTCACGCTCGAGATAGCGCGACAGGGCCACTTCATCGAAACGGTGGGCGTCCCGCACGGGCGTCAGTACGGGCTGGTCCTCCATCGCGCGCTCCCTCACCACAGTCTCTCCTATCGCATCATAACTCCATAGTAAGATCGGTTTCGGCTTGGCTACTCATTGCTATGAGGCTCGTGCCGACTTGATATCCGCGGTTTGGTCGTCCGCAATCCAGCTCACTTGACGGATTATCGAGTTACGATAATATAGCGACGTGATTGAGACCTTCGGGAATGCTCTGGCGGCGGACTTGTTCGATGACAGACGAACGAAGGCCACAAGGTCATTTCCCCCCAAGCTTCGCCGGGGAGGTAGGCGAAAACTGCTTTATTTGCATGATGCAGGTGAGCTGAAGGATTTGAAAGTGCCACCCGCCAACCGCCTGGAGCGTCTCAAAGGCGGTTGGAAGGGCTTCCACTCAATCCGGATCAATGATCAATGGCGAGTGGTTTTCCGCTGGGTGGGTGGAAACGCCTACGATGTTCAAGTTGTCGATTATCACTGACGGAGGCAGCAGCAATGGCTAGACAACCGAGGAATCCGTTTCACCCGGGCGAAATTTTGCTCGAGGAGTTTCTTGAGCCGAAGGGCATCACCCAGGCAGCCTTTGCAGAGACGGTTGGTTGGACGAAGGCTCGATTGAACGAACTCATTAAGGGGAAGCGAGGTATAACCGCGGCAGCAGCGCTTGACCTTGCTGAGGCGCTAGGCACATCACCGAAGCTGTGGATGAATCGACAGGCCACCTACGATCTGGATAAAGCGGCGAGAGCGAGGCGCGTGGCTTGATCAAGGATCGACCAGAGCGAACGGTACGCCGCCATCGTTCGGTGTCCCGACTCGCATGAGTCGCGATTGGCGCGCGAGGCGGCCCGTCACACCGGGCTCAGCGGGTTCGACCAACGGGCCTGATCAACGTGCCGTCATCCTGGGAAATCGAACGTGACTGAAGACCACCGCCCACCGTTCCCTGTTCCGGTGGAAGCACCGTATCTGAGCCTCAAGACGTTCCGCAGGAACGGCCGCGGCGTGGCGACACCCGTCTGGTTTGCTGCAGACGCTCAGAAGCTCTATGTGTTCAGCGCCGGCGATGCGGGCAAAGTGAAGCGGCTGCGCCGGTCTTCCCGTGCCGAGGTGGCCGTCTGTGATTTCCGCGGCAACATCGAATCCGACTGGTGTGCGGCCACCGCCGAGTTGCTGTCGTCCCCTGAGGACATTCGCGCCGCACATCGATGCCTCGTGGACAAATACGGCTGGCGCGCGAGGCTGTTGGACATCGGTGCCTGGATCAGCAGAAGAATCGACAAGCGCGCGTGGATCGCGATCAGCTTCGGTGCTTCTTGCTAGCTAGTTCTTGTCCAGAAATTCGCCGTCCGGGCGAATTTCTTCCCACGCTGCGGCGAAGTAAA
>JAPULC010000245.1 GCA_027295305.1 Gammaproteobacteria bacterium | reverse complement strand
GTGGTGAGTTGGCGGTGGGTCATCGGCTGAATTTCCAGAATACCCATCGGCCCTTGCCACCGTGGCCGAGGCGAAGCTTCTATAAATGGGGTCAGAGCGGGTCAGACCCCATTTTTTGTTGATAAATCAGAACATTTCTTCTATCTGAACCGTGACCGAAGGCACAGTGCAGCCTCAAATCAGGGTTTCCGCTGGCGCCGTTCGAGGGGCGTGTCTATGGTTGATTCTGAAGGGTGCGCAACTGGTAGCCATTCAGGAATGTCTGATAGCAAACAAGATACGATTGATCTGCTCGAAGTCTTTTACGCACGGTCCATCAAGAAATCCCTCAGGTGCGAGCTCGATCGTCTGCGCGAAGACGGCAACTTCCTCCCCGAAACCGACGCCCAGCGTCGCCTCGAGATCATGGCTTACTACGAGCGCATGCTTCTCACGTGCACGCACCTGCTGCAGCAACTCGGTGACGCCGCGTGTCTGGACGGTGGCAGCCCGAGCTCCGATCTCAACCTGAGGGGTTGAGCTTCTCTTCCGACGTCACGTAGCCCGCATCCTTCGGGATGCAGAGGTAGTTTCCATCGTCGCGTTGCTCGGTCCACGGTGTGACACTCACGATGTGGCGCTCGCGCGAAGCGACCATCGCTTCTTCCGCGCTCGCATACCGATCCAGAAGCTCGAGATTTCGAAACGTCGGAAAGATCACGGTGCGCTCGCCCGCTCGCCCTGCTTCCATGGCGGCGCGGGGGGTGATCCAGACCGAGTCCACCGATTCGTGGCCGTCATGCACGCCAACGTGATCGGCCGGGGCGTGGGCGATGTAGAAGTGGGTGTCAAAGCGCTTCGGCATCCGCTCCGGAGTGATCCAGTGGGCGAAGCGGACCAGCCGATCGCAGGCGAGACGTAGCTTCTCCACCCGCAGAAACTCCGCGAGCGTGACCTGGCCCTGGTGGAGCTGGTCCCGATAGGGCTCGAGGATCGTACGCCGCTTGTCGGAGACGAGCTGGCTTTCATTTTCTGGACGCGCGAGCAGAATCCCGCATTCCTCGAAGGCCTCGCGAATGGCCGCCGCAGCGATGGCCAGCATCCGGTCATCGAGTGTTTCTGCGCCGTCCGCGAGATCGCGCAATGCCGGATCCTCGTCCCCTTGATCCACCACACCGCCCGGAAAGACGAGGGCGCCGCTCGCGAAGTCGATCTGGTGATGTCGCTCCACCATGAATACCTCGATGCCTTCGCCAGAGTCCCGCAGCATGAGGATCGTGGCGGCAGGCACCGCCGATACCGGCTCGCTCATCGCCCGGCCACCTGGGTGATGAAGGTATCGAGGGTGGCGATCTTGCGATCTCGATCGCCGAGGGTGAAATCCGGGATGATGAGCTCGTTCACCCCCGCTTCCTCGTATGCCTGCACGATCTCCTTGACCTCCTCGGGGGTCCCGACGATGGCGGCCTGGCGCATGTCGGAATCCCGCATGCGCTCGAGAAATGCCTGGTCTTCGCTCATGAACAGCAGCGCCACGGCACTTCGCTGGATCTCACCCGGGTCGCGCCCGACTTCGGCGCAATGTCCATCGAGGATCTCCATCTTGTGCTTGAGGGTATCCACGGTGCCCCACACGTTCCACTCGTCGGCCCACTTTGCAGTGATCTTGAGCGTTACCTTTTCGCCGCCGCCGCCAATGAGCAGTGGCAACGGATTCTGCACGGGCTTAGGCTCGAGCACGGCGCCGCTCAGCTGGTAGTACTTTCCGTCGAAGTCCGTGGCTTCGTTGCTGAACAAGCTCTTGATGACTTGGCATGCCTCGTCCAGGCGGCTTAGGCGTCCGCCGACCGTAGAGAATGGGATTCCGTATTGACGGTGCTCGTTTTCTTGCCATCCGGCGCCGAGGCCAAGCACCATGCGCCCGCCGCTGATGTGATCGCAGGTTGCGGCCGCCTTGGCGAGCACGGCGGGATGGCGATAGGTATTACCGGTGACCAGTGGGCCGATCCGGATGCGCGGAACCGAAGCTGCGAGTGCCGCGAGAGTAGACCAGCACTCCGGATAGGGTGCGCTGGTGTCTTGCGCATTGGGCATGAAGTGGTCGGCGAACCAGATCCCGTCCCAGCCGGTGGACTCCACGTGGCGCGCGAGCTCGAGCACGTCGGACCATGATTGGCTGGATTGCGGCCAGAAGCTGAAGCGCATGAGTTTCTCCCCCATGGAGACGCGAAAACCCGCAAGTATATCCCGCATGTCGCTGAAAACTGCTGTTTGGCCATACTTTGTGGCGTGTGGCAAACTCGCCCTTCGGGGAGTCGAAATGCGTCGTGACATTCCAGCAAATACTCGAGCAGACGCGAGATGCCGATCCGGACGTGCGTGCGCAGGCGGTGCAGGCCCTTTGTGGGTGTCGCCTCAAAGTAAACGAAGTAGCGGCGTGGGATCGCATTCTGGAAATGTGCACCGATCCCGACGCGAAGGTCGGAAGTCTCGTGTCCCACACGCTTTGCGATGGATCGCCGCGTGAGCGCGAGCAGGACATCGTGATCGCGCTCGACGAAATGGCCAACGATCCGGATCGGCGATTGAGGCGACCCATACGACGGCGGTTCGCAGATTATCGACGCGGAGGGCGTCTCAACACTTTGTGCTGCAGCATCGGGGGTGAGTGAGATCATCACAGAAAGACTGAAGCTTCAGCCGGTGGCGGCCGGCGACATCGATTCGCTTCATGCGCTGTGGACCGATCGGGAGATGCGCCGCTATCTCTTTGCGGATCACATCATTCCGCGTGAGCAGGTGGAATCGATGGTGGCAGCGAGCGACGCGATGTTCACCTCGCGCGGCATCGGGTATTTCACCTTGCGTGCTCGTGACGATGACAACGTGATCGGCTTCTGCGGTTTCCGCTTGTTCCAGGGGGTCGAGGATCTGCAAGCGAAGACGCAGGATGACATTCCGGACGTCGAGCTTCTCTACGGCATACTGCCGGACTTCTGGGGGGAGGGCCTGATCAGCGAGGCGGTCAATGCGGTGCTGCAGCATGCGTTCGAGGAGTGTGATGTTGACAGGATCATCGCCGTGACCGACACGCCGAACCAGCGATCGGTGAACGTGCTGCAGCGGCTTGGCATGTCGTTTCTCGGTCGTCAGGAATGGCAAGGTCTCGACAGGGTTTTCTATACCCTGAGCCGCGACGAGTTCGAAGAGTTTCACAGCGACGCCGATGACTGATCACGTTGCCGTTCGCGGGATCGTGAACGGCCGTGTCCAGGGGGTGTTCTTTCGGGCATCCATGGTCCGGGAGGCACGCCGGCTGGGTGTGGCCGGCTGGGTGCAAAATCTCGTCGATGGCCGCGTCGGTTTCACTGCCCAGGGGCCTCAGGATCGAGTGGACGCATTGGTGGCCTGGAGTCGTCGAGGGCCATTGGGTGCCAGAGTGGACGATGTCGAGATCATCAGTGCGCGGGTCGACCCCGAGCAGGGGACATTCGAGGTTCGGTGATGCGCATCGGTGTTTTGACCATGGAGTTTCACCTGGAGGGCTGCCGAAGCCTCAAGGAGAAACGCCAACGCCTTTCCGGCCTGCGCGATCGCTTTGGGCGGGCATCCAACGTCGCCGTTTGCGAGCACGCCTTTCAAGACTCGCATCAACGGGCGCAGTGGTCCTTCGTTGCCGTGGCCGCCGAGCAACACGTCGTAGAGCGCACGCTGGGAAGCATCGAGCGCGGTGTCCAGGAGAACGTCGACGCCGTGGTGGTAGGGATCGAGCGCGAGCTGATTTGAGCACTCGGGCACTAGCCAGAAATGCCGCCGAGTCGTCATTTGGAGTGTGAAACGGGGGCTTTTCAGGAGGCCCCGCGGCCGCTATGGTGCTCTTCAAGCGGCGCAATCACAGTAACCTCGATGGGACTCTGGATCATTATCGCCATTGCCGCGTTCGTCGGTTATTCGCTGGTGCATAGCATGCGCCAGAACCGGACGCGTTGGCTCAAGCGACTCGCATTGCCAGGCACCTGGGAATGTGAGCGCGATGGCGTGCATTACTATCTCGAACTGCGTGGTGAGTTGACCGGCGGAAGGTTCGAAGAGTCGTGGATTGCCGACGGCCGTCGCCGTGTGGAGCAGGGAAGCTGGGTGCTTCATGGAAACGACATTCGCTTCGATACGAACGAGCAACACGTCGTTTGCCATTTGCGTTTGTTCGAAGAAGGACGCATCGGGATTCACGGCCCGGGACGCGAGCGGCGCATCTACGAAAAGCACCAGAGCAACGTAGTACCGCTGCGACGCCGGCACTAGACCGGCGCTAGAAGGCACCTCGGCGCGGGGGAGCGGTGCGCGGTTTGCCCACCTCTTTGTGGACACGCGCCTTGTAGACACGCGTCGACACGTGCCGCGCCGGACCCAGTAGGCTCACGACGACCACGGCGATGGTGGCGGCGACGAAGCCGGGCAGAATCTCGTAGACGTCAAACCAGCCGCCTTCGAGCTGCTTCCAGAACACCACCACCAGGCCGCCCACCAGCACTCCTGCGAGAGCGCCCCAGCGACTCATGCGGTTCCAGTAGAGCGAAAGCAAAATCACGGGTCCAAAGCTGGCGCCAAGGCCGGCCCACGCGTAGCTCACGAGCGCCAATACCTGGTTGCTGGGGTCCCAGGCGATGAAGGTGGCCACCAAGGCGATCAATGCGACTGCAATTCGTCCTATCCATACGATCTCGGTATCGCTCGCGGTGGGGCGCATGAGGGGCTTGTAGACATCCTGGGCCAGGGCACTGGATGCAACGAGGAGCTGGGAGTCGATGGTGCTCATCACCGCCGCCAGGATCGCGGCGAGCAGCGCCCCGGCGATCCACGGATTGAACATCAGCTGCGACAGTTGAATGAAGATGGTCTCCGCGTCGGCATCTGCGAGGGTTGGCGTGCTCTCGAGGCCGAACCACGCGATACCGGTCAGACCGACCGCGACGGCGGCGCCGGTGATGATCACCATCCAGCTCATGCCGATGCGCCGGGCATCGGTCATGAGACTGACATGCTCGATGGCCATGAATCGCGCCAGAATGTGAGGCTGGCCGAAATAGCCGAGGCCCCAGGCGAGGAGAGAGACAAGGCCGATGGTGGTGAGCCCTCCGGTCAGCATCAGCACCGCCGGGGCCTGGGCCTGGAGATGATTGAGAGTGCCCTCAACGCCGCCGAGCTCGCTCACGACCATGATGGGTACTGCTACGAGGGCGACGAGCATCAACGTCGCCTGAAAGGCATCGGTCCAGCTCACCGCCAGAAATCCCCCGATAGAGGTATAGGCAACGATTACCCCAATGCCGATGATCAATGCGGTGTAGTAGTCGGTGCCCAGGGTGCTCTGAAAGAGCTTGGCGCCGGCCACGAGGCCGGCCGCGGCATAAAAGGTGAAGAAGACGATGATGACCACGGTGGTGACTATGCGAAGCACGTGGGTCCGATCGTCGAAGCGCCGGGCCAGGTATTCCGGGAGGGTCAAGGAACCGTCCAGGTCCGCTGTGGAGGTGCGCAGCCGCGGCGCGACGAAGCGCCAGTTGCACCAGGCGCCGACGACGAGGCCTACAACGATCCACGATTCCTGAATCCCCGCGAGATAGACCGCACCGGGCAGGCCCAGAAGGAGCCAGCCACTCATGTCGGAGGCTCCCGCCGAGAGTGCGGTGACGGCAGGGCCGAGGCGTCTGCCGCCGAGAATATAGTCTTCAGCGGTGCGGGTAGCTCGCCAGGCAGCGAATCCGATGGCGCAGAGCACCAGAAAATAGCCAGTGAACGTGATGAGGGTCGGGGATTCCACGCGTCCGCCAATAAAATGGGG
>JAPULC010000244.1 GCA_027295305.1 Gammaproteobacteria bacterium | reverse complement strand
CAACCGCAATCCGAACATCACCCGCGAGCAGTAT
This sequence comes from Gammaproteobacteria bacterium, assembly GCA_027295305.1. Classification (GTDB taxonomy): domain Bacteria; phylum Pseudomonadota; class Gammaproteobacteria; order Pseudomonadales; family Azotimanducaceae; genus JAPULC01. The sequence continues at coordinate 5,532 of JAPULC010000244.1, read as the reverse complement.
CTGGCGGTCAAGCGCAAGCAGCTCTATCGGCGTATGCGCAACCGACGCCGCGGGGCACGTCGCACGGGCAGTGGGCGTGCCATCAGATTGTTCTGAGTTCTTTTCTGTCCGGAAATTGCCGTCCCTGGCAATTTCCTCCCACGCTTACGCAAACGCGGTTTGCGAAAGCTCCCATTTCCCTAGAATTTTCTGCAGCTTAGCTTCCGAAAATTCGGGAAATGCCGGGGCATCCATGCCCCGGAGCGAGTTTGCGGAAGGTACCTGGCTACCTGAGCCGACAGACCTCACACAGCAGGTACAAATTGCTCGGATCGTTCAGACGTCGGAGCACGTCGAGCTCGCTGTAGATTTCCGCCACCGCGCGATCGAAGAGCGTCACCGGCGTTGACTTCTGCGCCGGCGAGGACTGTACCGAGTCGAGCACGATCTCGAGAATACGATCGCGTGTGGACAACGGCTTTCGCAGATAGCGCACGTTCCAGGTCTCGAGCTCGGCAGTGGCTGCCGCGGCAGCTACGGCTTCGGTGAGGGACCCGAGTGCGTCGACCAGACCAAGCTCGTATGCCTTCTCACCGCTCCAGATTCTCCCCTGGCCGATGGCGTCCACCTCCTCGACACTGAGATTGCGCCCGCGGGAAACCAAGTTGATGAAGCGCTGATACCCGTTCTCGACGCTCTGCTGGAGCACGCTGTCCATCTCGTCCGAGAGTGGCCGAGTGATGTCGATGCCGCTGGAGAGATTGCTCACCGCAACGCCGTCAGTGTGTAGACCGAGCTCGGACAACGTGTCCTCGACCGTGGGAACAATGCCGAATATGCCAATCGAGCCCGTGATGGTCGTCGGCTCGGCCCAGATCTCGTCCGCCGTGCTTGCAATCCAGTAACCGCCGGACGCAGCCACCCCGCCCATGGAGATGACCACCGGCTTCCCAGCAACCTGCGCGAGCTCGAGCTCCTGACGAATGATCTCGGAGGCAAACGCGCTGCCCCCTGGCGTGTCCAGACGCAGGACAATGGCATCGATGTCATCATCCTTTCGTGCCTTTCGCACCAGGCTTGTGAGCGTGTCGGCGCCGATGTTCTGCCTCGGCTGATCCCCCATCAGGATCATGCCTTGACCGACGATGACCGCCACCGTGCCTTCGGCATCTCCCTGGCGTTCTCGGGCTTCACGGGTTGCGTTCAGGTACGCGCGAAAGCCCATCCTGAGATAGCCATCGCCGCGCTGGTCCTCGCCGACGCGGTCGCGCAGGCGTGAGAGTATCTCGTGGCGGGTAATCAGCTCGTCGACCAAACCCTGCTCGAGTGCAAGGCGCGCCATGTCGCCCTTGTGATCGGCGAGCAGCTCGGGATAGTCCTGCACGTATCGATCGATCGCATCCGGCTCCAGCCCGCGCCTACGTGCGATCCCGTCGCGATATCTGTTCCACAGGCCTTCAACGATTTTCCGGGCGTCGTCCTTTGCCTCTGCAGACATGTCGTTACGCAGAAACGGCTCCACCGCCGCCTTGTGGGTGCCTACCCGGAAGATGTGCACATTGATCTTGAGCTTGTCCAGTGCATCTCGCATGTAAAGCCCGTAGGTGCCGAAACCGGAGAGCATCACCTGGCCCATGGGATGCATGTAGAGCTCGTCGGCGTGGGCAGCCAGGTAATACTGGCTTTGTGAGAAGTGATCCCCCAGGGCCACCACTGGCTTGCCACTTTCGCGAAACGCGTCCAGTGCTTCCCCGATGACCGTGAGCTTGGCGAGATCACCACCGCGCATCTCGTCGAGATCCAACACCAACATCGCGACTCGATCGTCGTTGGCGGCATGACCCACGGCGTCGAGCAAATCCTTGACGCGGGTCTCGGCGGGTAGCGACGTGGGATCCAGGACGCGCTGCATCAGATCCGGCGCTGCGATGTCCTCCACCAGCACCCCCGTGGGGGAGAGCACCAGTGCCACACCATCCGGCACGGGCGCTTCGCCTTCGCCTCCGAACAAAACGATCAGCAGAAGCACCAGCACAAATAGGAATAGGACGTTGACGACAACGGCCCGCAAAGTATCCAGAAACCGCATGAGCGTGCCGAAGAAACGTCGTACGCCACCGCCGGAATTCGTCATCTGCCACCGTTCCCGAGTTTCGATCGAGGCATTATAGGCAATGCCCCATCGGTTGTGATCGAGTGTCTGGTCCAAGGGAGCAGGACACTACCGCGGAAGTATGCTGAAGTACGGGCGGCCTCAGTGCTGGAAGTGACCCATGTCCGACAATATTTACGAGACGCATCTCGAGCCCTCGCCCGCCAACTACACGCCGCTTTCACCACTGTCGTTTCTCGCACGAACAGCCGATGTCTACCCCCATCGGACCGCCGTGATTCACGGTGATCGACGCTACAACTGGGCCGAGGTCTATGAACGTTGCCGAAGACTGGCGTCGGCGCTCGGTGCACGGGGCATCGGGGAGGGGGATACGGTAGCCGTCATTTCGAGCAACCTTCCAGCGATGTACGAGGCGCACTTCGGCGTGCCGATGGCCGGCGCAGTCCTCAATGCCATCAACTTCCGGCTGGACGCCGCGACCATTGCCTTCATCCTCGAGCACGGTGCCGCCAAGCTCTTCCTCGTCGATCCCGAGTTCTCAGAGGTGGCACGCGATGCGTTGGCCCGAATCGACCGCGATATCGAAGTGATCGACATCGTCGATCCGTACTACGAGGCCGGCGTGCGCCTAGGCGCATTGACCTACGAGGAGCTTCTTGACCAGGGCACGCCTGATGCCGCCTGGTCACTCCCCCGGGACGAGTGGCAGGCGATTGCGCTCAACTACACGTCGGGCACCACCGGAGACCCGAAGGGTGTCGTCTATCATCATCGCGGCGCCTATCTGAACGCCGTCTCCAACGTGCTCGCCTGGAACATGGGCGCCCATCCGACCTATCTCTGGACCCTGCCGATGTTTCACTGCAACGGCTGGTGCTTTCCGTGGACGCTGGCTGCGGTCGCCGGCACTTCCGTCTGCTTGCGGGAGGTACGTGAAGAGCCGATATTCCAGGCCATTCGCGAACATCGCGTCACCCATTTTTGCGGCGCCCCCATCGTCTTGAACCTGTTGATCAACGCAGATGCAAAGTTGCGCGAGGGAATCGAGCATCAGGTGCACGTCATGACCGCCGGTGCCGCGCCGCCCGCGGCGATCATCGAGGGCATGGAGAGCCTCGGGTTCGACGTCACCCACGCCTACGGCCTGACCGAGACCTATGGTCCGGTGACGCTGTGTGCGTGGCAGGGCGATCTGTGGGATGGCGAGCCATCCGAGGTACGTGCCGCGTTGAAGGCCCGCCAGGGTGTTCGCTACCACATGCTGGAAGGCCTGATGGTGGCGGATCCCGAGACCCTCGCCCCGGTGCCGCGGGATGGGATCACCATGGGCGAGATCTTCATGCGCGGCAACAACGTGATGAAGGGCTATCTGAAGAATCCGAATACCACGTCGAAATCCTTCGAGGGTGGTTGGTTTCACTCCGGCGATCTCGCCGTCTGGCACCCAGATGGCTATGTCCAGATCAAGGACCGATCCAAGGACATCATCATCTCCGGGGGCGAGAATATCTCGAGCATCGAGGTGGAGGATGTCCTGTATCGTCATCCTGACGTGCTGGAAGCCGCGGTGGTTGCGAAGTCGGACGAGAAATGGGGCGAGGTGCCCTGCGCGTTCGTGACGCTGGTCGAAGGCGCCGAGGAAGATCCGCAATCCATCGTCGAGCACTGTAGAGAGAACCTGGCGCGCTTCAAGACGCCGAAACACATCCTGTTCGGCCCGCTGCCCAAGACATCCACCGGGAAGATCCAGAAATTCCTGCTGAGAAAGCGCGCCGAGCAGGCGTGATGGGCGACACCGCGAGCAAGACGCTGTGGGAGTGGTCCGAGCTCTGCCGGGCAACGGGTGTGAGCGAGGTGAGCGGGCCCAGCGTCACAGGTATCAGCATCGACACGCGCACCCTCGATGAGGGTGATCTGTTCGTCGCGCTGAAAGGCAACCCTGGCCCCCGGTTTCGCGCGGCCGTCGTCGGCGCTCGCGACGGACATGATTTCGTTGCCGACGCCGCAGCGCGCGGTGCCGCAGGCGCGATGGTGCATGGCGATGTGGATGTCGCGCTGCCTCTACTGCGGGTGAACGATACCCTTGACGGCCTATGGGACCTTGCGCGTCATGCACGCAACCGCAACCGGGGACAGATCGTGGCGGTCACGGGCAGCAGCGGCAAGACGACGGCCAAGGACTTTCTCGCGACGATGCTGGACGCGCACGCGGCAGAGGGCAGCTTCAACAATTTCTGGGGCGTGCCGGTTTCTCTCGCCCGGATGCCTCGAGATGCGAAGTTCAGCGTATTTGAGCTCGGCACCAATCACCCTGGGGAAATCGGGCCCCTTGCCGAGCTCGTCAAGCCCGATGTGGCCCTCGTGCTGAACGTTCTGCCCGTCCACATCGGGTTTTTCACGGATCTGGATGATCTGCGTCTCGAAAAACTCGCGATCGTGGACGGTCTCGATACGACGGCCACATTGGTATTGCCTGCCGGGTTATCGACTAAAGGGGTCCGATGGAAGGGCCCGACCGTCACCTTCGGCCAGGCTGAGGGCGATGTGCAGCTCACTCACCTCGAACGAGAGTCGGCAACTATCAAGGCACGGGGTCGCGAGCTAACCGTGCGGGTCCCAGGGGGCGGCGTGCATCGCGGCCTGACGATTACGGCGTGCTGTGCGCTTTGCGTCGCGCTCGGCGTGGAGCTCGATGGCGTCGTGGAGCGCCTGGCATCCGTCGAGGTACCCCGTGGACGAGGCAATGTCCTCAGGCTGGGGAACATCGTGTTGGTGGATGACAGCTATAACGCCAATCCCGAGAGCGTGCGTCAGGCATTGGTGTCCCTCGCGGCGAGCAATGCACGCCGCAAGATCGCCGTGTTGGGGGACATGCTGGAGCTTGGAGACCAGGAGAGTGCGATGCATCGCGGCCTGGCCACGAGCTGCATGGGTCTCGATGGCGTGGTCTGCGTCGGCGAGCGGATGCGAAATCTCTACGACACGCTTCCCGAGGCACAGCGCCTGGGTTGGTTCGAAGCCGCTACCGACGAGACGCTGGTCCGGTTGTGCGCGCTGATAGAATCCGGTGACGAGGTGCTGGTCAAGGGCTCGAACCGGATCTTCTGGGCTGTGGGATTTGCGGAGCGGCTGGCCGGCGCGCTCGCGGAGAGTTCCTGACTAGTTCTTGTCCAGAAATTCGCCGCCCGGGCGAATTTCTGCCCACGCTCCGGCGAAGTAAATTCGCCTTCATCTTGGTGGTCCACCACCGCGCTCCCAAAACCCTTGCTTTTGCTGCGTGCTCTTCTTTAAGAGAGTCCGCAAAGAGCGGGTTTTGCTAAGGCAGCCCGTCAGCTGCTACGGCATCCATGCCCCGGGTTGCTCGAACACCTTGGAACTAAAAAAAACCCGAAACCTGGGGAAGGTTTCGGGTTAATGCCATTTAGGAGTCACACATA
>JAPULC010000243.1 GCA_027295305.1 Gammaproteobacteria bacterium | reverse complement strand
TTTCTCGTGGACTGGGTGGGAGCCGAGATGGCGCTCGTGACAACCGCCACGCTGATGCTCGTCACGATTCTCATCATCATGGTGTCATCGCAGCTCTGGCGCTTCGAGGGGCCGCTTCATACTGTCTGAGAGCCTTCTGCGTCGGCAGGCTGGGGAGAGACGTCGCGCACAACCGGCGTACCTGTCAGAATTTCGGGTCCGATCGCCCGACGAAAGGAGCCCTCAGGGAGTGAAAATAAGCGCACACATTGCCGCAGCGAACGCCCCGGGATTGGTGGAGGGTATCGTCGACGCCGACGCTGCCGGACTCGATACCGCATGGCTCACGGTGGGCGGCGTGGCGAGCGATCCGTTTGCGGTATTCGCGTCCGCCGCGCACCGCGCCGAGCGCATCAACTTCGGCACCTCCATCGTGCCGACGTTTCCACGCCACCCCCTGGCCATGGCTCAAGGCGCGATGGCGGTGGATCAGCTCGCCCCGGGGCGTCTCAAACTCGGCGTCGGCCCCAGTCATCAACCCGCGATCGAAGGCACGTGGGGCATTGCGTTCAAAAAACCGTTAACGCACCTTCGCGAATACGTGACGATTCTCAAGGCGGTTCTGAACGAGGGCACCGTGGACTTCCACGGGGAGCTTTTGCAGGCACATGCACGCATTGTCGCCCCCACTCAAGTGAGAGTGATGATCTCGGCCCTGCGGGAGAAGGCGTTTCGTCTGAGCGGCGAGCTCACCGACGGCGGCATTTCCTGGATGGCGCCTGCGCCTTACATTCGGGATGTGGCGTTGCCCGCCCAGCTAGCCGGCGCGCAGGCCGCCGGTCGCCCCAAGCCCCCGATGATCGTTCACACACCCGTCGTGGTCTCCGAAGATCGGGCCGTGGTATACGAGGCGGCAAAACGACAATTCGGCTTCTATCAACGTCTGCCCTATTACTCGCAGATGCTTCAGGACGCGGGTCTGGAGGAGGCCGCAGGCACTGAATTCAGCACACATATGGCCGATGCGCTCATCATCTCCGGCTCGGAGACGGAAGTCGCCGACCGGGTGCAGGCACTACCGGAATTCGGTGTCGACGAGATGCTGGCCGCCATCGTGCAGCTTCCTGACGATCCCGAGGCCCACCAACGCACGCTTCGAGTCCTCGGAGAGATCGCGCGTCAAAACTAGCAGTGTGTTGAAAACACGCTGCTAGTCATTGGCTCCCCGAAGGCCATGGAGGGCCTGAGGGAGCAGAAAAACGATTGTCAGATCGGTTTTTCAATAAACGCCTTAGAATCCGTGACCGAAGCCCTCGGCGCTGGAAGGAATATCGCGATGAAATTCGCTCTCTTTGGGATCGGCTCCGGCATTTGCGCGGACCCGGAAGTTGCCGCTGAAGCGGCACGCACGGCGGAAGCTGCCGGGTTCGAATCCGTCTGGACAGGGGAACACGTGGTGTTGCCCGACCCTCAGCAACCGCCATCCCCGGCGGCCCCCGACTTTCCGATGATGCACCCCTCCACGGCATTGGCGTACATAGCAGGTGTGACCTCGGAGCTGAAGCTCGGCACGGGTATCGTGCTGATCGCCCAGCGAAATCCCGTGGTGCTGGCAAAGGAAATGGCGAGCCTCGACGTGCTCTCGAAGGGGCGCCTGATTCTGGGGGTCGGCGCCGGCTATCTGAAAGCCGAATTCGATGCCCTGGGCGTCGACTTCGCAACACGGGGCGCGAGAACCGACGAGTACATCGACGCCTTGCGCGCTCTATGGAACCAGGACAATCCCGAATTCGCCGGACGCTACGTTCGATTCTCGGGAATCGATGCCAGGCCAAGGCCGGTCCAGGCGGGGGGTCCACCCGTTGTTGCGGGGGGCCACAGCGCAGCGGCGTTCAAACGCGCGGTGACCCGCTGCCAGGGATGGTACGGCTTCGCGCTCGATGTGGATGGCACACAGCAATGTGTGGAGGGATTGCAAACAGCGTTGAAGCGCCATGAGCGCCCACAGGGCCTGGGTGACCTCGAGATCAGCGTGACGCCACGCGTGCGACTGGACTCCGATACGGTGAAGCAATTCGAAGATCTCGGGGTACACCGGCTGATCGCGCTGACGCCGCAGCGCTCGGCCGAGGAACTGATGACATTCATCAAGCGCACGGGCGATGAGCTGATCTAGGGCTTCTTGTCCGGAAATTCGCCATCCGGGCGAATTTCCTCCGACGCTACGGCGAAGCAAGTTCGCCTTCATCTTGGTGGTCTCCCACCGCGCTCCCAGGCCCTTTCTTTTCGCTGCGCGTTCTTCCGCAAAGAGCTCCGCAAAAAGCGGCCCTGCCGGGACATCCCTGTCCCGGACGCTAGGCCAGAAACCGGCTCCTCGGTGGTTGTTCAGGCATCCCTGGATAGGTACATTCACTTGTTCCCAAGGAGATGACCCATGACCCGAGTCAAATTCGGGGCATTCCTCGCGCCCCACCATCCCATCGGCGAGAACCCCACGCTGCAGTTCCGTCGCGACCTCGACTTCGCCGAGCATCTGGACCGACTCGGCTACGACGAATTCTGGTGTGGCGAGCATCATTCCACTGGCTGGGAGATGATCGCGTCGCCCGAGATGTTCCTGGCGGCAGCGGCCGAACGCACCCACCGCATCAAGCTCGGTACCGGCGTGGTGTCGCTGCCGTATCACCACCCGTTCAACGTCGCGCAGCGCATGGTCCAACTCGATCACATGTCCGGCGGGCGCGCGATCTTCGGCTCCGGTCCCGGCGCATTGCCCTCCGATGCCCATACGCTGGGTATCGACCCGATGACGCAGCGCGATCGCCAGGACGAAGCGATTGGCGTCATCCGAAGGCTGCTGCGCGGCGAGGAGCGGTTCAGCGTCGAGAGCGATTGGTTCACGATGAAAGACGCACGGCTGCAGCTGCTGCCGCTGCAGGAGGAAATGCCCTTTGCCGTGGCTTCGATGATCAGCCCATCGGGAATGACGCTGGCTGGGAAGTACGGCATGGGTGTGCTCTCCATCGGCTCCATGTCCACGGCGGGACTGCAAGCATTGCCCACGCAGTGGAGCTTTGCCGAGGACGCAGCCTTGAAGCACGGAACGAGGGTCGACCGTCGCGATTGGCGTGTGGTGATGTCATGGCATATCGCTGAAACTCGCGAGCAAGCACGCAAAGAGGCGGGGGCTGGGCTCCTGCGCTGGCACAACGAATACACCGTAGGGACGCTGATGCGGCCGGGCGCGGCGGCTTTCGACAATCCCGACGACGCCGTGGACCAGACCGCGTTCGGGGATAGCTCGACAGGGGTGATCGGCACTCCCGACGACCTTGTCGCAAACATTCGCAAGATGCTCGAGATCACCGGTGGATTCGGCACCGTCATCGGCTTCGCCCACGACTGGGCCAACCCGGAAGCAACACTTCGCAGCTGGGACCTTGTGGCCCGCTATGTAATGCCCGAGGTCAACCGCATGCTGGAGGGCTATCGTGAGTCGCAGACCTACGTGATCGAACACCGCGACGTATTTCAACGGGCGGGGGAAGCCGTCCTGACCAAGATCATGGAGAACGAGCGCGCGGTGGCCGCCCTCAAGGAAACCCAGAACAACCGTGCCGCCATGCCGGCGCATCACGCACCCGACCTGAAGCGTTAGCGCCGGCGCAGAGCGAAGTGAGCACAGGGATGTGCGACACGACCGCTCAATCTCTGAAGATGCCACTGCGCTTGTGGCGGGTCAGAGTGCTCTGCATACTGGCTCGTTCGGCGTCTATTCCAGAACAGGGGGGACATCCATGACCATTTCCGCTTCCAGCACCGAGCAACTGCTGGTCGAACAGAAAGATCGCGTGGTCGTCATCACGCTCAATCGACCCGAGCGCTTGAACGCAATCAGCGGTGAGATGCTGAGCGAGCTCTCGGCAAAGATCGTGGAAGCCAACAAAGATCCCGACGTCCGCTGCATCGTGTTGACGGGGGCCGGGCGCGGCTTCTGCTCGGGACTCGATCTCGTGGAAGTCGGTCGAGGGGGCATCGGCAGCCGCAGCAGCGAAGAAGGCAGCAATCGGCCACCCCGCCAGCTTTTCAATCTGCGCGATGCGCCGATCAACGTGATGTGGAATGTCGACACGCCAATCGTCTGCGCGCTGAATGGCGCAGCAGCGGGTTACGGCATGGACCTGGCGCTGCTCTGCGACATGCGCATCGCAGGCGAATCCGCGAAGATGGCCGCCGTGACCGCAAAACGAAACGTGGTGCCCGAGAGCGGAGGCACGTGGCTGTTACCCCGGCTCGTCGGCTGGGCCAAGGCGGCCGAGCTCTACTATCGCGGCCGTACGCTGGACGCAAAGGAGAGTCTGGAGATCGGGCTGGTGAATACAGTCGTGCCCGACGATCAGGTCATGGATACCGCCATGCAGTGGGCGCAGGAGATTGCAGACAATGCACCCATGGCTGTGCAGACCACAAAACGCATGATGCGCATGGGGCTCGAAGAGTCTTACGACACCGCAGTGGATCATCTGATGGTGCATCTCGGGTCCATGTTTGCGAGTGAAGATTTCCAGGAAGGCGTGAACGCCTTCCTGGAGAAACGCAAGCCGAACTTCACGGGCCGTTGATCGACAAACCTCCCGAGAGCGCCAGATGAGCAAGCCAAGAGTCGTCATCACCCGGCGATGGCCGACGGAGGTGGAGACCTACCTCCAGGACAACTATGACGTCTCAACGAACGCGGACGACGTGCCGCTGACGCCCGAGCAATTGGCTGATGCTCTCAAGGGAGCCGATGCGCTGTGTCCAAC
>JAPULC010000242.1 GCA_027295305.1 Gammaproteobacteria bacterium | reverse complement strand
AGCGATGCCCGATTACGTTCCGCGTTTTCTCCGCAAAAGAGAATGACGTGAAATAGCCGGCAGGGTGTGGGCGGCACGGATCACCACCTAAGAGCTTGAGATCGGTGCTCCACTCAGGTTGTGCCGCCTGCCAACGGCTGTCCACAGGATTGACGGCGCCGGCGATGTGAACACCACATAGGGAAGCTCGAACAACGTGCTCAATACACTGGCTGTCGCCAACTATCGGTCGCTGCGAGATCTGGTTCTGCCGATGGGTGCTTTAAACCTCGTCATCGGCGCGAACGGCAGCGGCAAATCAAACCTGTACCGGGCGTTGCAGCTGTTCGCGGAAACGGCCCAGGGCACCGCAACGCGATCGATTGCACGCGAAGGGGGCCTGCAGTCGGTCTTGTGGGCGGGGCCCGAGAGATTTTCGCGCCTGGTGAAGCAGGGTAAACACCCGGTTCAAGGCGGCCCGCGCAAGAAACCCATTGCGCTGCGTCTGGGGTTTGCAGGTGACGACTACGGCTACGCGATCGACTTTGGCTTGCCGGTGCCCGTACCCGGAACTTTGTTCGGCAAAGATCCGGAGATCAAACGCGAGGCAATCTGGTTCGGCGAGTCGTGGCACGATCAGAGGACGATGGTGGACCGTCGCGGGCCTGTCGTTCGTGCACGCGATGACGCCGGGAAGTGGCAACTGATCGAACAGCATCTGCAGCCCTTTGACAGCATGCTGTCCCGATTGGCAGATCCCGTGCGGACGCCGGAGATCGTGAGGCTGCGAGACGAAATTCGCTCGTGGCGTTTCTACGATCATTTCCGATCGGACGCCGAAGCACCTGCCCGCCGGTCCCAAGTGGGATCGAGAACGCCCGCGTTGAGCAACGACGGCCACGATCTAGCAGCCGCATGGCAGACCATAAAGGAACTCGGCGATGCCGACGCTCTGGACGATGCCGTCTCGGACGCTTTCCCCGGCGCTGAAGTGACAGTCAAGGTCGTCGGCGATCAGTTTTCGCTAGAGTTTCAACAGCACGGCCTGTTGCGCCCGCTCGCCCAATCAGAGCTGTCTGACGGGACGTTGAGGTATCTGCTGTGGATCGCGGCTTTGCTGACGCCGCGCCCACCGACGTTGATGGTGTTGAACGAACCCGAGACGAGCCTACACCCGGAATTGCTTCCAGCGCTCGGGCGGCTGATGCAAAAGTGCGCAGAGGTCACGCAGCTGTGGGTCGTGTCTCACGCCCCTTCCCTGATCGAAGCGCTCAGCGCAGCCCAAGGGGTCAATCGCGTCGAGCTCGACAAAGAGCTCGGCGAGACCTTCGCCCATGACCAGAATTTGTTCGACGTCCCCGCCTGGAAATGGCCGAGCCGCTGAGCATACGAATCAACACATCACACGCACCGCTCCGGGCTCGTTGCACTGCGGGTGGGTTGGGAGCAAGGCCCGTTCATGCGCTCGCTCCGCTCGCTTCCTCAGGGCGCCATTCGGCTCGCTTGGTCGGCTTACGTGAAGATGGCCTGCCATGAGCGAGCAAAGGGCAGGCTCCGAAGGAGCGTGCCCTTTGCGAGTCGAATGGTGGAGGCGGCGGGAATCGAACCCGCGTCCGCCAGCACGCCGCCTTCGGCTCTACATGCTTAGCCACATCTATTGATTTAGTCCGCTGACGACCCGGTGGGCAGGGTGTCGTGGACGAGCCCGATTAATTTTTAGCGGTTCGACCCCGGGCGAGATCTCTCCGCGATCCCGTGAAACGTGCCCCCATCGCTTAGTCACAGGCACCTCTGCGGTGGGGTTGGCAGCGGTCTAGGCCGCCAGTGCGTAGTCTGCGTCGTTGGCAGATATATAGTTTTGCAGCAATTGTTTTACGAGAGTTACTACCCTCTCGGCATGCACCTAGGGCTTTGATTACCGGCGTCGAATCCGGATCGCCCCCATAACCTATTAGGTGATGATTCATTCTATCAGTTCAAGGGGGGGCCGAAAGGACGCAGGTCTCATGCCCGCCTTGGCCCCTACCGGGGCGGTGCACAGGCTTTCCTGGACCGCTAGTCCCGCCCAGAATGCATGCAGTCTGGACAGGAACTAGCGTCCGGGACAGGGATGTCGCGCCAGCCTTGCGGCTGGCGTAAGCAGGACCGCTTTTTGCGGAGCCTTTTGCGGAAGAGCGCGCAGCAAAAAGCGAGGGCCTGGGAGCGCGGTGGGAGACCACCAAGATGAAGGCGAACTTGCTTCGCCGCAGCGTTGGAGGAAATTCGCCCGGATGGCGAATTTCGGGACAGGAACAAGCTAGGCGCTGTGCTTGAACAGCCGTTGCTTCTCCCGCCCCCAGTCGCGGTCCTTCTCGGCGCGGCGCTTGTCGAATTGCTTCTTGCCCTTCGCCAGCGCGATTTCGACTTTCACTCTCTGGCCCTTCCAGTACATCGCGGTGGCCACGCACGCATAGCCCTTCTGCTGGGTTGCGCTGAATATGCGGCTAATCTCCCTCTTGTGGAGCAGCAGTTTGCGCGAACGTGTCGGATCCGGGGCGATGTGCGTGGACGCGCTTGGAAGCGGAGGAATGTGAGCGCCCATCAACCAGGCCTCTCCGTCCTTGATCAGGACGTACGTGTCGACGAGTTGGGCCTTGCGCGCGCGCAGGCTCTTCACCTCCCAGCCGTGCAGTTCGAGCCCGGCCTCGAAGCGCTCTTCCAGGTGATAGTCGTGAGTGGCGCGTCTGTTCACCACGATGGTGCCCGGACGCCTTTCGCTCTTCGCTCTGGCCATGCGGGAATTATACGTTGGCGCGGCGTTTTTGGTTGTTCAGGTCGGGAAAATCTCCCAAAATTCAGCAATTTGGCGCAGGAGTTGTAAGGGATGGCAGCGACAGATGTGTCGAAACACGGAATGTGGTCGAGCCAGTGGCTGTTCGTGCTGGCGGCGGCAGGGTCCGCCGTCGGTCTAGGCAATATCTGGAAATTCCCCTACATGGCGGGGGAGAACGGCGGGGGTGCCTTCGTCGTCGTGTATCTCCTGTGTGTGGCCCTGATAGGCATCCCCATCATGATGTCCGAGGTGCTGCTCGGACGCGAAGGGCGCCTGAGCCCAATCAACACGATGCGCAGCCTGGCTCTCAAGGCGAAAGGCAGCCCGCTTTGGGTGATAGTCGGCTGGATGGGGGTACTGGCAGGGTTTTTGATCCTCTCCTACTACTCGATGATCGCGGGTTGGGCGTTTCATTACGTCCTGCGCCTTGCAGACGGCACGTTTACCGGGGCGGATGGCGAGTTCGCGAGCCAGGCCTTCGAGAGCTTTCTGGTCCAGCCCTGGCAGATGATCTTCTGGCACACGCTGTTCATGGCGGTGACGATCTTCATCGTTGCGCGTGGGGTCAGCAGAGGGCTCGAAGTTGCCATAAAGATCTTCATGCCAACGCTGTTCGTGCTCATGATCGTGCTCGTCGGCTACAGCATGACCTCGGGCGGCTTCGCCGAGGGCTTCGCCTTCATGTTCAACTTCGACTGGGCGCGCCTGTCCGTCGATGGGGTGCTCCAGGCCATGGGCCACGCGTTTTTCACTCTGTCGCTCGGTATGGGGGCCATCATGGCGTACGGGGCGTATATGCCCGGCAGCGCGTCCATCGCAAAAACCGTGGTCGCGATTGCCGTGCTCGACACATTGGTGGCGCTGGCCGCGGGCCTCGTCATCTTCCCGATCGTTTTCGCCAATGGTTTGGAGCCGGGGCAGGGTCCGGGGCTGATGTTCGTCACCATGCCCCTGGCCTTCGGGCAGATGCCGCTGGGCACCCTGTTCGGCACTGCGTTCTTCGTGCTCGTGAGCTTTGCCGCCATTACCTCCGCCATATCGTTGCTGGAGCCGGCGCTCGCGTTTCTCGTCGAGCGATACAATGCGCAGCGTCATCGGGTGGCGATCTCCTTGGGGGTGTTGTGCTGGGTATTGGGATTGGGGTCAGTGTTCTCATTCAATTATTGGAAGGATTTCCACATAGTCCGTGAACTCAACTTCTTCTCGTTCGTCGACTATTTGAGTGCGAACGTCATGCTTCCTCTGGGCGGATTTCTCATCGTGCTCTTCGTTGGCTGGGTGGTGCCGCGAGCGATAGTCGAGGAGCAGATGTCGCTGTCCCGAGGCTTCAGGAACATTGCCTGGCAGTTGCTCGTCCGGGTCGTAGCCCCGGTCGGCGTGCTCGTCGTGTTTGGCTATCAGATCTACGGCAGCCTCAATTGAGCGGCGCCTCGGACCGCCCCGAAGAACGGGCCGGTGGCGCGGTCGATGCGTTTCGTGCGCGCGCGGTGTCGCTGTGTTCCTTCGGTGCGCCATGATGCCCTCGTTGGGAGATTCCATGTCCGTGGAAGTCGTCTACGCGCTCCCCGATCGGCATGTGAGCGTCGAGGTGGAGCTTGTGCACGGAGCAACGGTCGAGGATGCGCTCGTTCGCTCGGAAATCGAAGGGCTGGTCGAGGGTCTTGATTTGAGTCGCAGCGTCATCGGCGTGTTCGGCGATGTGGTAAAGCTCGATCGCGTGCTTGCTCCCGGGGACCGCGTGGAGATCTATAGGGCGCTGACGATGGATCCCAGAGAAGCGCGCCGCCAACGGGTGCACGACGAACGTAAGCAGGATTGAACGCGTTTTTGCATCGTGCCGAAAGACAGACCCTCAGCCCGCTGCCGATTCAGCGGGTGGATCGGGGGACTCTCTCTCCGTAGGCACGAAATTTCCCGTGAACCGCACCAGCCCGTCATCTTCGAAGAACAGTGTCATGCGCGACTGCGCGGTGGGCTGGCGTGGAGGCTTGATGGTGTAGATATAATCCCACCTGTCGTGCTCAAAAGGATTCTTCACCACCGGTTCTCCCATCACGAAGAGTACCTGTCGCTTCGTCATTCCAGGCTTCAGCTTGTCCACCATATCCTGTGTGATCACGTTGCCTTGTTGAATGGTGATCCTGTGGACCTTGGGAATGCCGATCCGCCGGATCGCACATCCCGGAAGCATCAGGGTAACAGTGAGTATTAAGACGAGCCCTCGCATGGGGTGCGGATCATACAGAAAATGAGGTCATCCCGGCGTGCATTCGCGAGTCATCTGGACAGGAGTCAGCTAGTCGGCTTCCTGCAGAAGCTCCTCGGCATGATCACGCGCGCGCTGAGTGATGGACTTGCCGGCGAGCATGCGAGCGAGCTCTTCCACCCGTTCTTCCGAGGTCAGTAGCCGGGCTCGAGTCTCTGAGTTCTCGGTCTTGCTGACACGCAGATGATGGTGTCCCTTTGCCGCCACTTGCGGCAGATGAGTCACGCACAGAACCTGAGTCTTGGCGGCGAGCGTGCGCAGCATCTCCCCCACGGTCTCCGCCACCGCACCGCCGATGCCGATGTCGGCCTCGTCCAGGACCAGCGATGGAATGGCGGACTGGCCTGCGGCCACCACTTCCACCGCAAGGCTGAGCCGTGAGAGCTCTCCCCCCGATGCCACCTGCGCCAGGGGCCCGGGGGGCACTCCGGTGTTGGTGCTCACCTCGAGCGCGACGTTTTCTCGACCCCGTTCCGATTCGCGCTCGGTGAACACCACCCCCAGTTTTGCCTTGGGCATTCCGAGTGCATGCATACGCTTGCCCACGTCCCGAGTGAATCCGCTGGCTGCCCGATGGCGCTGCACGGAGAGCTTCGCAGCGGTCCGATCATATGCCTCACGAGCCGCGCCCTCGGCAGCGGTCATCTCCTCCAGTCGCTGCGCATCGTTGCCGAGTGCAGCCAGGCGGTTGCGCAACTCCTCCAGCAGGCCGGGCAAGAGCGGGCCTTGGGTCTGGTGCTTGCGCGCAGCGTCGAAGATTCGCGACAGACGTTCCTCGACTTCGTGCAGGCGTGCAGGATTGATCTCCACGGAATCGCCGAATCGTCGCAGCTCGGTTTCGGCTTCGGAGAGGTGGATGCTCGCCGTATTCACCAGCTCGCGCGCACTGGCGAGACTTGGATGCGAATCGTCCAGGGTTCCGAGCTCGGTTCCGAGACGTGCGATTCGATGGGTGAGGCCGTCGTCGTCGGACAGCGTATCGGTCGCACCGGCGATCACGCTGCGAACCTCCTCAGCGGACGCGAGTCGCCGCTGATCGGCGACGAGTGTCTCGACTTCGCCAGGCTCGAGCGTGAGCGATTCCAGTTCCGAGACCTGGTATTCGAGCAGCTTGCGTTCGTGTTCGCCCGAGCGCACCTGTGCAACCAAGGCTTCGAGCTCGCGATGCGCTTCGATCCATTCGCGATAGTGGGTTCTGACCGCGACCACCAGGCTCGCATCAGATCCGTACTCGTCCAGCCACCGCAGCTGGGTCTCTGGTGCTAGCAGCGCCCGATGTTCGTGCTGACCGTGTATGTCCACGAGATGCGCGCCGAGTTCCCGAAGTTCCTGCAGCGTGACGCTTCGACCGTTGATGAATGCGCGCGAGCGGCCGTCGCTCGAGATGGTTCGGCGCACGACACAACGGTCCTTGTCCTGCGCATCTTCGAGGGCCCGCTCCTCGAGCCATTCCCCTGCGCCCGGTAGGCCCGCGAGATCGAATTCGGCACTGAGATCCGCGCGGCTCGTGCCGCTGCGTACCATCATTGCGTTTCCTCGGTTTCCAATGAGGAGTCCGAGCGCGTCCACCATGATGGATTTGCCTGCGCCGGTCTCACCGGTAATCACGGTGAAGCCGGCGGCCAACTCGACATCCAGACAGTCGATGAGGGCAAAGTCGCGAACGTTCAGATGGGTCAGCACAACACGCGAATCGTAACGCCAATAAGCGCCGAGTTCACGGTGATGAGTGTGGGAATCCACCCCCTTCGCGTGTGAGCGATGCGGAGGAGCAGACCCCTATGCGGGTCGGTGTGTTTGAACCGGCCGGGGGCCTTTGTGCTCCGGCCTGGGGGCCTTTGTGCTAGAGTAGCGGACGGTGTGCGGCCTGGTGACGCCGTCGCTAAACGCTTGATCGTATGGGTGAAAACCGATGCCGGAGCTGACCGAGGAGTCAGTCAATGAGCGCGCCCAGCACCTCTTGAAGCTGCTGGTGGAGCGGTACATCGAAGACGGTGTGCCGGTGCCATCCAAGCAGCTTGCGGTGGGCTTCGGGGTGAGCTCTGCGACGGTGCGAAACGTGATGTCTTTGCTCGAGGCAAGAGGTCTCGTGACGTCGCCGCATACGTCTGCCGGGAAGGTGCCGACCCAGCGGGGATTCCGATTCTTCGTGGATACCCTGATCTCCGTGCAGCCACTCACCATCGAGACCGTGGATCAGCTGAAATCGCAGCTGAACCCCGATCTGGGGGCGACGAGTCTCGTCGAGCATGCCTCGAGATTGCTTTCTCACATCACTCACATGGCGGGTCTCGTCACCGTGCCGAGACTCGAGCTGAACTCCCTTCGGCATGTCGAGTTTCTGCCGTTGTCCGGACAGCGGGTGTTGGTGATTCTCGTGATCAACGAGCGCGAGGTTCAAAACCGCATCATTCACACCGATCGGGAATACTCGGAGTCGGAGCTGCAGCAGGCAGCCAATTACATCAGTCAGGAATATGGCGGGCGCCCCCTCGCGTACGTGCGCTCCGCGCTGATCGATGGAATGAGAGTCGACAAGGATCGGATGGACCGTTTGATGCAGACCGCTTTCGACGTGGCGAGCAAGGCTTTTGAGCAGGACGTCTCAACGGACGGCGACTATGTGGTGGCCGGGGAGACGAATCTGCTCGATGCGGCGGACGACACTGAGCTCGACACGCTGCGCCAGCTCTTCGACGCGTTCAGTCGCAAACGCGACATCCTGCACCTGCTCGATCGGTGCCTGCGCACTGAAGGGGTTCAGCTGTTCATCGGCGAGGAGTCGGGCTATCGGGTGCTGGATGAATACAGCGTGGTCTCTGCGCCTTACTCGGTCGAAGGCGAGGTCATCGGTGTGCTCGGCGTGGTGGGGCCGACCCGCATGGCCTATCAGAGGGTAATTCCCATCGTCGACGCCACCGCCAAGCTGCTTGGAGCGGCGCTGGCCCCGAGTGGTTGATGCCCAAGTTTCTGTCCGGAAATTGCCATCCCTGGCAATTTCCTCTCGCTCTCCTCGCGCTCTATTGAGGAGTTGCTCATGCGTTCTTGCTGCAAGAGTTGCTGCAAGAGCTGGCTCCGGTTGAAACGACTGAGAGCGCTTACGATTCCGCAAACCGCGGTTTGCGGAAGCTCCCATTTTCCTTGCTTTTCCAGCAGCTGAGCTTCCGGAAAAGCGGAAAATGCTTAAGGCAGCTCCACGGCTGCCCCGGCATCCATGCCCCGGTGATAGTTCCGAACGAAACTACCT
>JAPULC010000241.1 GCA_027295305.1 Gammaproteobacteria bacterium | reverse complement strand
GTTCTGACTCAAACCGGCCAGGGCACGCCCATGGGGGATGTCTTTCGTTCGTATTGGATGCCGGCGCTGTTGTCGCGGGAGCTGGCTGAGCCGGACTGCGCTCCGGTACGCCTGAAATTGCTGGGGGAAGACTTCGTTGCTTTTCGCGACACGGAAGGCCGCGTGGGTGTCGTCGAGCCGCAGTGCTCGCATCGGGGCGCCAACCTCTTCTTTGGGCGCAACGAAGGCTGCGGTTTGCGATGCGCCTACCATGGTTGGAAGTTCGATGTGGACGGCAATTGCGTCGACACGCCCACCGTGCCGGTGGATATCGCCGAGCGTCTGCGGCCGAAGGCCGCGATCCGGGCGTTGCAGGTTCGCGAGTGGGGCGATGTGATCTGGGCTTATCTCGGAAAGGGAGAGGCGCCGGAGCTTCCGCAATTCGAATTTGCGACGGTCCCTGAGAGCCATCGTTTCGTATCCAAGAAGCTGCAACAGTGCAATTGGGCCCAGTCCTGTGAAGGTGGGCTCGACACCTCGCACTTTTCTTACTTGCACTCGGGGGTGAGAGATGGCGAGAAAGTTGGCCTGCATCAGGTCCGCTCGTCGCACTTTCCACGCACGCAAGGTGACAAGGAGCCGCCGAGCATCGCGCGCTATCGCTGGTTGGTGGAGGACGGCATGCCGCAATTCTCGGTGCTCGAGCACGATGCAGGGCTCGTGCTCGGCGCGGCGCGACAGGCCGATGACGATCAGTTGTATTGGCGCATCACGCAGTTCTTGATGCCCAACCACTCCCTGGCGCCCGGCAACTTTCCTGAAAACACCAACCTCGCCAACACCTGGGTGCCCATCGACGATACCTCCTGCTGGATTTTCTGCTACGCGTGGCGCCCGGACCGCCCTCTGACCGACAGAGAACGCGATGCGTACCGCAACGGGGCAGGTATCTTTGCGGCGGTCGACGCGAATTACATACCGTTGCGCAACCGCGACAACGATTACCTGATCGATCGCGAATTACAGCGCGAGGAGAGCTTTACGGGCATCACCGGCATCTCCGAGCAGGACGCGGCCATTCAGGACAGCCAAGGCCTGATCGCCGATCGAACCCGGGAGCTCCTTGGACAGACCGACCTAGGCGTGGTGGGCTTCCGGCACATGATGTTCGCGGCGGTGCAGGACGTTGCGGCGGGCGAGGCCCCTCATGGGGTCGACGCGCCCGACGCCTATCACGTGCGATCGGGCGATCAGATGGCACCCGCGGATGTGAAGTTGCCCGAGGTGCTGGAAGCCCGGTTCGGCCAGTCACCCTGGGTTGCGGCAATCAACGCATAGCGACGCCATGAGTGCATTCGATCCATTTGCCGCTGAAGCGCCGCTGATCGTCTACATCGACTACAAAAGCCCCTATGCCTTCGTCGCGAAGGATCCGACCTACGAGCTCGAGACTCAGCTCGGCATCGAGATCGATTGGCGTCCACTGACCCTCGACATCCCGAGCTTTCTCGGGTCGGCAAGGCTCGATGCCAGGGGTAAGGTCGTAGAGACCAATCGCACCGCGCAGCAGTGGACGGGGGTGCGCTATGCCTACCGGGATGCGCGCCGATATGCAGCACTGAACGGCTACACCCTCAGGGGTACCGAAAAGATCTGGGACTCGTCGGTCGCGCACATCGGGATGTTGTGGGCGAAGCAGCAGGGGCGCGAGGTCCTGAAGGGGTACACCGATAGAGTGTACGAGCGGTTCTGGAAGCGCGAGCTCGACATCGAAAGTCGCGAGGTGGTCGAGTCGGTGTTGACCGAAGCAGGTGGCGAGGTGGCGGAGTTCGGCACCTACCTCAGCGGTGAAGGTCGCGCCACTCACGACGAAGCACAGTCGGCGATCTTCGATGCCGGTATCTTCGGGGTCCCGAGCTACGTCATCGAAGGCGAGCTCTTTTTCGGCCGCGAGCACCTGCCGATGATTCGTTGGCTGCTGTCGGGTAGACGCGGTGCGCCACCCGACATTGCTTATCGGCACTTCGACACCAGCTCATGAGTGAGGCAGGAACCCCTTCATTCGATGCGAAGTTGACGGTGTGCATCGACTTCAAGAGCCCTCAAGCGTATCTGGCCAAAGATCCGACGTATGCATTGGCAGACGAGCTGGATCTCGAGATCGACTGGTTACCGCTGCTCGTTGCACAGATGACGCGACCTGAACCCGTTGCCGAGAACGCCGATCGAGGTACGCGCCATCGAGGGTTCAGAGCCGAGTACGCGGAACGCGAGATTCAGCGCTATGCCGATCTGCGCGGGCTGGTGATCAAGGACGTCTACCACGCGCCGGTGGATTCATCGCTGGCTGCCGTCGGGCTGCTGTGGGTGAAGGAGCACTCTCCCGAATGCTTGCGTGGCTACATGGATCGAGTGTTCGACCGCTATTGGAGGACCCAAGAGCTCGATATCGCGGACGCAACCGCAATCGCTGGGATCGTCGAGGAGATCGGTGCCGCACGCGAGGGTTGTGCTGCGTATCTCGACGGCGAGGGCCGCCGGGTGCTCGAGCGACTACAGACAAGCTTGCACGAGGCAGGTTTATTCAACGTGCCGGGTTACGTGGTCGACGAGGAAATCTATTTCGGTCGTCAGCATCTGGCGATGATTCGTTGGCTGTTGACCGACAAGCAGGGGCACCCGCCCATCTGACGTCCCGTCGGTGACCGTCAGGAAAGAATGACACGAGGATCGTGTGCGTTTGGCGAAGAGCGCGCAGTGAACGTGCGACTGGGCGTCATGCCTTGAACGCTCATGTCATTACCGCTCAGTGCCTGTAGACGACCGTCCATCCATGACCTTCTCGACCGTTGCGAACGGGTTCTCAGATCCTGGATTTCACTGCTAAATTGAGTCTTGACAGAGACCTTGCACCGTCATAAAAGGTTGTCGCCGGCAAAGGAGTTTTATGCCGGTTGCTGATCCGAATCCTGGGTTACGAAGGTTTGGTGTTGGCATGTCTAACGACATTGAGGAAGACGACGAGTTCGTAATGTTGTCGGAAGACGACATCGACGAAGTCGACGACAAGGAAACTGAGGATATGGAAGTCCTGGAGGTAGTCGCTGCCGGTCCTGGATCTCTTGCAGTTCGTCGTGCGATAGAGCGACGCAACGAACAGAAGACAATGGACGAGGATCTGAACTACCTGGAGTGCGATCTAGAAGACGAAGAGTGAGCTCTTGTCAGGTCGGCTCCCAACCAACAGATCGGGCGGACGCCCGGGCTGGTTCCTCCATACTCTCTCTATTCTGTGATCCCGCATGAGGGGACTGTCCCCATAGGGGACTGTCCCCTATTCTCGTCCCATGAGCGTCAGGCGAGTCATCTTCGTTACCGATCCACTCTGCTCCTGGTGTTGGGGCATGGCGCCCGAGATCGCTCGCATTCGAAAGACGCTCGCTGGGCGGCTCGACTTCGACGTCGCTCTGGGGGGTATCAACGTCGGCAACGATTCACGGCTCAGAGAGTCGGCGATCGCCCGATTTCATGCGCTATGGGAGCAGGTCACCGCGGTGACCGGACAGCAGTTTTCCATGCGCCTTCCCGTGGATCCCGCCTTCGTTTACAACAGTCGTCCCGCGTGCCTCGGGGTCATGGCCGCACGCGAGGTGAATGATGTTCCCCCCTTCAATTTCCTGGAGTCGATGCAGCGCGCGTTTTTCGTCGAGGCCCGCAATATCACATCGACGCGCGTCATGGGCGAGATTGCGATGGAGTGCGGCATCGACGAGCAGGCATTTCTCGATGCGCTGAGTTCAGATGCGATAGTGCGTGCGGTGAACGCTGAGATGGACAGCTGTCGTCGATACGGCACGCAGGCTTTGCCGGCAGTGCTCGTGGAGACGGAAACGGGGCGCAGGCTCTTTGCGGGCGGTTATGTGTCTCACGACTTTCTGCTGCAGGGGCTGGAAGACTGGCTCGAGCAGAACCCGCCGGTGGTGAACTAGTTTCCGTCCGCAAACCAGGTCCGGGGCGTGGATGCTCGGGCAGCAGTAAGCAGAAATGCTGAAGCCTTTACTCCTGAAAGAAGTCGCCGATCACGGGTCGAAAGCGATCCATATCCACCAGAAACGAGTCGTGGCCCTGAATCGACGCGAGTGCCTTGAAGTCGATCTGAGGGATGGATTGCGAGAGTCCTTCCACCAACTCTTCCTGCTGGCGTATTGGAAATAGAAAGTCCGACTCCACGCCAACCACCAGCCCGCGCTCTGCGCGAACCCGGCGATAGGCAGCGTCGGGCGACCCGCCATGGTCGGAGACGTCGAACAGGTCCGATGCCCGGGAGAGATAGAGATAGCAATTGGCATCGAAGGTGCCGATGAATTTGTTCGCATGAGCCTCGAGATAAGACTCGATCTCGAAGTCGATGCAGAACGGATCGCCGCTTTCACGCTCCTCGGTGACGCGCTCGCGGCCGAAGCGTTGCTCCCACTCCGTGGCCGATCGATAGGTGATCATCCCGAGCTTGCGCGCGAGGCGCATGCCGCCGATGGGACCGGCGTCGGCGTATGCACCGTTTTGCCATGCCGGGTCGCGACGAATGATTTCGCGTTGCAGAGAACGCAGTGCGATGGAAAAGGGCAGGCTGCGGGCAGCCGATGAGATCAATACGAGCCCACGGCTGATACCGGGAAACAGTACCGCAAACGCCAACGCGCTCATGCCACCCATGGATGCGCCGACGGCTGCAGCCAGCTGCTTGATACCGAGGGCGGCAAGGACATGACGCGCTGCCGTGGCGATGTCCTCCAACGTGAGCACCGGGAAGCGCAGGCGATAGAGCTCGCCGGTTTCAGGATCCACCGAGGCGGGTCCCGTGGAACCGAAGCAGCTCCCGAGGGAGTTCGCGCACACCACGAAATACCGGTTAGTGTCGATGGGCTTGTCCGGGCCCACCATGGCCTCCCACCATCCCGGGCTCGGATCTTCCTCGGTGGCGCACACGTGCGCAGAGGGCGACAGCCCCGTGAATATCAATACCGCATTGTCGCGCGCCGGATTCAAGGTGCCGCTGGTTTCATAGGCGATGGTGGGGGATTGGATGCTGCCCCGCAGCATCCTGAAGGTGCCATCGATGGTGTGGTATTTTCGAGTTGAGCTCATGCCCGTCGTGCGAAGCCGCAGATGGGCGTCATTAGACAGAACTTTCGCAGGTAGTTCCAATGCTCGTGGCTGGTGCCCTATCCCGTGTCTGGAAGTGCGCAGCGCTGCTATGCGCGGGCTGGATTCTCACGGCTACGCCCGTGCTCGCGGTCGATCGACATTTCCCCGAGCGTCTGGAACGTCTCGCCTTCGGCTCGTGCAACGAGGTGAAGCTCCCTCAGCCGCTCTGGCCCGTCATCGTCGCGTGGGCCCCGCAACTCTGGATATGGACGGGGGACATCATCTACGCCGATACCACCAATGAGGCGCGCATGCGCAGGATGTACGAAGAGCAGAAGGCGCGCCCCGGTTATGTGTCGTTGCGCGCCCAATGCCCCGTGATCGGCGTGTGGGACGATCACGACTACGGGCGCGACGGCGGCGGCAAGGAGTTCAAAGCCCGGGACATGAGTCAGCGTGCTCTGCTCGATTTCCTGGACGAGCCAGAGGACAGCCCGCGTCGCACTCGCAAAGGGGTCTATGCCAGCTATACCTGGGGACCGGTGGATGCCCGCGTAAAGATCATTCTCCTGGACACACGCTATCACCGCGATCGACCCGGGCCCGATGGCGACACACTCGGCAGCGACCAATGGCAATGGCTCGAATCCGAGCTGAGTGAAAGTGCCGCTTCTCTGAACCTTATCGTATCGAGCTATCAGGTGCTCGCATCGGATCACCGCTTTGAGACGTGGGCGAACTTCCCCCGCAGCCGGGCGCGGCTGTTGGCGCTGATCGAACGCCACGAGGTTCCCGGTGTCATCTTCATCAGCGGCGATCGTCACATTGGTGAAATCTCAATCGAGGTTAGACGTACGCGGTATCCGATCTACGAAATCACCGCGAGCGGGCTCACCCACTCCTGGTGGACGTTTCCGGGGGAACCAAACGAGCGGCGCGTGAGTGAGGTCGTGCGCGATCTGCACTTCGGTGCCATGTTGATTGGCTGGGGAGAAGAGAAGGTGGATGTCGAGTTGGACCTTGTCGGCGTTGACGGGGTAGCGAGCGTGAAACAGCCCCTTACCTTTGATAGAATTCGACCCTGACGTTCAGCCCATCGCGTAGGAGCGGCTTTGCGGAATCTCGAAAAACTCCTTGTGGGAGCGGCTTCAGCCGCGAATGTTTTCGA
>JAPULC010000240.1 GCA_027295305.1 Gammaproteobacteria bacterium | reverse complement strand
GCCAATGCCATCACGGGTCGCTCAAACACCCCCGTGAGTCCGAGCGCACAGCCGATCAGCGAGAGATTCAGGAGCACCGGCGTGAATGCCGGCACTGCAAAGCGATCGTAGGTATTGAGCACGCCGGCGCACAACGCGGTCAGCGCAATCAGCAGCAGATACGGAAACGTGATACGCAACATGTCGCTCGCGAGCTCGAAACGAGAGACGTCGTCGATGAAGCCGGGCGCGAAGATGGTGACCACCCAGGGCGCAAACAAGACGCCTAAGACAGTGACTGCGAGCAACACGAGCGCCAGATCCCCGGCGACCAACGCGACGAACCTTCGCACCTCGTCGTGTGAGCGCTGCGTGCGGTACTCTCCCAGCACGGGCACGAAACCTTGGGAGAACGCACCTTCGGCGAACAGCCGTCGAAAGAAATTCGGAATCTTGAACGCCACGAAGAACGCGTCGGCCACGCCTGTGGCCCCAAACAGCACCGCGATCACCACATCGCGCACGAGCCCCGTGACGCGCGAGAGCATCGTCATCATCGAGACTATGCCCCCCGCGGCAAAAAGTCGCCGCACACCGGTCTTGGGGTTATCGGTATCCACTAAATCGTTCCCGTCCAGAAATTCACATCCCTGTGAATTTCTTCTTACGCATCTGCAAATGCGATTTGCAGATGCTCCCATTTCCCCAAAATTTTCTGCAACTCAGCTTCCAAAAATTCAGGAAATGCCGGTGCCTCCGTGCACCGGGCCGCTAGCAGGTTGACAAGGTTGTAGCTCAGCGGCATATTAGCGCGCCTTTCAATATCCGCCTCTTAGAGGAGACCCCGTTGGCCAATTCCCGCACCGCACGCAAGCGCGCCCGCCAGGGCGAGAAGCGCAGACGCCACAATGCGAGCCTGCGCTCGATGGCGCGCACCGCTATCAAGAAAGTCCAAAGTGCCATCCAAGGGGGCAACTACGACGACGCAACCGCCGCCTTCCAGGCAGCGGTGCCCATCATCGATCGAATGACCGGCAAGGGTCTCATCCACAGGAACAACGCTGCCCGGCACAAGTCACGGCTGAATGCGCACATCAAGGCGTTGCAGAGCTAGAAAAATGGGGTTAGACCCCATTTTCTCCAGTGTCTTCGCAAATTCGGTGGTTCATCGAGAAAATGGGGTCTGACCCCATTTTTCACACCAGCACCAGATTGTCGCGATGCACGAGTTCCGCCTCGCCTTGATAGCCGAGGATCTCGCGAATCCGATCACTCGGCTCGCCGATGATGCGAAGGGTCTCCTCCGTCGAGTAATTCACCAACCCGCGCGCAACTTCACCACCTGATTCGTCCTCGCACACCACCACATCGCCTCGGGTGAACTCACCGCGAGTACCGATGACCCCCACCGGCAACAGGCTTCTACCGTGATTGATCAGCACGTTGACGGCGCCCGCATCGAGGATCAATGCGCCGCGCGTCTGCAGCTGCCCTGCAATCCATTGCTTGCGCGCATCGAGGCGCCGCTGATCTGCCAGGAGCAGCGTACCCAGCTCCTCGCCGCGCACGAGTCGCTGCAATATCCCCGCCTCTCTGCCGTCGGCGATCAAGGTCAGCGCCCCTGCGCGCGCGGCCATGCGCGCACCACGCAACTTCGTGAGCATGCCACCGCGGCCAAGACCGCCCGGACTCGCGCCTGCCATGGGATCGAGGGCGGAATCGTCCGCGCGCGCGCAACTTACGAGCTGCGCCTCGGGGTCGTGTGCCGGATCACGTTCATGCAATCCCGCCGTATCGGTAAGAAGCACCAGCGCATCGGCCTCAACGAGGTTGGCCACCAGAGCGCTCAGTGTGTCGTTGTCGCCAAAGCGAATCTCGTCCGTCGCCACGGTATCGTTTTCGTTAACCACCGGAATCACGCCGAACCGAAGCAGCGTTCGCAGCGTGGCGCGCGCATTCAGATAGCGGCCCCGATCCGAGAGATCTTCTTGAGTGAGCAGCACCAACGCCGTGTGCAGACCATGTTCGGCAAATGCACGCTCCCACGCTTCGATCAGACCCATCTGACCCACGGCAGCCGCCGCCTGCAGCTCGTTCACCGTTTCCGGGCGGGCGGCCAGATCCAGGCGGCTGATACCCTCGGCAATCGCCCCCGAGCTGACGAGCACCACGTCGCGTCCAGCCCGCCGCAGCTCTGCGAGTCCTTCCGCCCAGCGGGCGATGCGTTCACGATCGATCCCCTTGCCCGTATCGGTGAGGAGCGAGCTGCCGATCTTCACCACCCAGCACCGCAGAGCCGCCAGTCGATGGCGGTCGAACTGCACCGGAATGAGATCAGCGACGGTAGAGGATCTCGACGTCGTCATCGTCGTCCCTCCGCTCGAGCACTGGCTCCTGGCCGTGCGCCATGACATCGACTTCGATGCGCGCTTTCAGGTCCGCCTCGCGGGTTCGCACCACTTCATCGTGCTCCAGCGCTTCGCGGGCTTGCTCCAGATGTTGCATGACCGCAAAACCAAGCTCGGCGAGTCCCTCACCCGCTAACGCCGAAATCGCAAAGACAGGCCCGCTCCATACGAGGCGGCTGCGGATTTCCTGCAACACGCGCTCGCGTTCGCTCGCTTCGATCAGATCCACCTTATTGAGCACCAGCCAACGCGGACGCTCGGCCAGCGCTTCGCTGTAGCGCGCAAGCTCCCCGGCAATGACCTCGACGTCAACTGCAGGGTCCGCGCCGTCCGGAGGGCATACATCCACGAGCTGCAGCAGCAGATGTGTGCGAGCCAGATGCTTGAGAAAGCGAATGCCAAGCCCCGCACCGTCGGCGGCTCCGGCGATCAAGCCCGGAATATCAGCCATGACGAAGGAGCGGTCATCGTCCACCCGCACCACCCCGAGATTCGGCACCAGCGTCGTAAACGGATAATCCGCCACCTTCGGTCTTGCGGCCGAGAGCGCACGGATCAAAGTGGACTTCCCCGAATTGGGCGAACCGAGCAATCCGACCTCCGCGATGACCTTGAGCTCGAGGCGCAGATCGCGATTCTCACCTTCTCCGCCCCGTGTGGTCCTGCGCGGCGCCCGGTTGGTGCTCGATTTGAAGCGGGTATTGCCGACACCGCGTTTACCCCCCCGCGCAACCATCAGCCGTTCACCTTCTTCAGTCAGGTCCCCGAGGGTCTCCAAGGTATTCCCATCGATGACCGTGGTACCCACCGGCACCTTGATCACACGGTCCTCCCCACGCGCGCCCGTTTTGTTGTTGCCGCTCCCCGCAGCACCGGTGCCGGCGCGGTAGCGCGGCTGAAAGCGAAAGTCCACGAGGGTGTTCAGGGCAGCGTCCCCCACTAAAATCACGTCGCCGCCATCGCCGCCGTCGCCGCCATCGGGTCCCCCCTTGGGCAAATGGCGCGCCCGATGAAAGCTCATGCAGCCGTTACCGCCGTTTCCGGCGGCGATGTGGATGTTGGCTTCGTCGACGAATTTCACCGCTCATCCCATACAAAAAACCCCGCAACGGTGCGGGGCTTCAAAGAACCTCTAAGAACGAACCTCTAAGAACCGCGTAGCCTGCGGCTCAGGACTCGAGTGGCACAACGCTCACAAATTTACGATTGAAGCGCCCGCGCTGCCGGTACAGCACATTGCCGTCGGCGGTGGCGAAGAGCGTGAAATCAC
Source organism: Gammaproteobacteria bacterium (assembly GCA_027295305.1). Taxonomy (GTDB): domain Bacteria; phylum Pseudomonadota; class Gammaproteobacteria; order Pseudomonadales; family Azotimanducaceae; genus JAPULC01. The sequence goes on along the minus strand of JAPULC010000240.1, from coordinate 1,911 downwards.
GACCGCAACCGACGTTCTCGCCCGCATGAATCTGGGTCCCGCGCTGTCGCACGAGGATGTTTCCCGCCTTCACGAGCTCGCCCCCGTACTTCTTCACGCCCAGATGCTTGGCATTTGAGTCGCGTCCGTTGCGGGTGCTGCCGCCTGCCTTCTTGTGTGCCATCTCAGAGAGCCCTCCTCAAGTTCCGATCCCAGTGATCTTCACCTCGGTATACGATTGTCGGTGGCCCTGAGTTCGATGATATTTCTTGCGCCGCCTGAATTTGACCACTCTGATCTTGTCACCGCGCCCGTGCTCAACCACCTCTGCGGTGATCTTGCATCCATCGACGTAGGGCTTGCCGAGCTTCACGTCGTCGCCATCGGCGACCAGCATCACGCGGTCGAACTCCACGCTCTGCCCGGGAGCCACGTCGAGCTTCTCGAGGCGAACGCGCTCACCTTCGATGACTCGATGCTGCTTGCCGCCGCTCTCGAATACCGCGAACATACGAACACTCCTGGGGACACCGTTCCGATTGCGGCGGTGTTTGGGACCCTGGGTCGGAAGGCGCGTAATTCTAAGAGAACCGGCCCGGTACGGCAAGACTCTAAGGTACTGAAACTACTGAAAGTTCTGGAGCCGGCACTGGGTGCATCACGCCCTGGACAACGATACTCGACAGCGCAGGTCTAAAGCCGCATGACGTCCTTGCACAAATTCGCCTCCGCACCGCTGCTAGAGCAGATCTACGCGGCCGTCGAGCAGGATTTCACCCGCTTGAACCGGCAGATACCGCGCCGACTGACCTCGGACGTCGACATGGTGGAGGAGATCGGGCGCTACATCGTGGAGTCCGGAGGCAAGCGGCTGCGGCCGCTCCTGGTGCTGCTGGCGGCGCGCTGCTGCGGCTATCAGGGCGACACGCACATCACCCTGGCTGCCGTGATCGAATTTCTGCACACCGCGACCCTCCTCCACGACGACGTCATCGACCACTCCGATCTCCGTCGCGGTCGCGCGACGGTGAATGCTCTGTGGGGTAACTCACCCAGCGTGCTGGTGGGGGATTTCCTGTACTCCAGAGCGTTCCAGATGATGGTGGAGATCGGGGACATGCGGATCATGGCCATCCTCTCCGGAGCCACCAATGTCATCGCGGAAGGCGAGGTGATGCAGCTCGATCAGGCGGGGGACCCTGGTACTTCCGAGGAGCGCTACCGCGAGGTGATCCGTGCGAAAACGGCAATGTTGTTTCAGGCCGCGGCGCACACCGCAGCCGTGCTGAGCGGACGCGATGGGCCGGAGGGCTGCGCGCTCAAAGACTTCGGCCTGCATCTCGGGATGGCGTTTCAGCTGGTCGACGACATGCTGGACTACTGCGGAGACACCGCGGTCATGGGCAAGAACGTCGGCGACGACCTGGCGGAGGGCAAGGCGACGCTACCGCTCATCTTCGCGATGCGCTGCGGTTGCAGTGACGATGCACGGCTGATCCGCGAAGCTATCCGCGAGCGCTCGGCCGCGCGCCTCGAGGAAGTATTCAATGCCGTTCGCCGAAGCGGCGCTCTCGACTACACCCATCAGATGGCCACCGCCGAGAAGCTGAAGGCGCTCGAGTGCATCGAGGCGCTCCCAGACAACGTCTACCGCGACGCCCTCGCGAGTCTTGCCGAGTTCACGGTCAGTCGCGCGATGTGAACCCGGGAACGGACGCGAATAAAATCCGTAGGAGCGGCTTCCAGCCGCGATTAACTCATATCGCGAGATCCTTAGTATCGCGGCTGGAAGCCGCTCCTACGCCACGAGCTCGCGACAGCAACATTCGCAACATCACGTATGTCGCCACCGCCGCCGCGAGATGCTTCAACGTGTGCCCGCTCACGCTTTGAGCGGTGAGGTCGAACACCCCACGGTCGAAGAACTCCAAG